>CAZMBO010000005.1:32112-35046 GCA_964564655.1 uncultured Nitrospina sp.
CTTAATTTGATGACAAGAAACTTTTTTTGACTATTTAAACTCATGTGACAAGGATGGTCAGGGTTTTATATTTTTGTAATCCTGCTATAGACCTGGTATCCAAGAAAGCCCATAGCGCTACCTAAAATCATTCCTCCTAAAACATCGGTGGGGTAATGCACTCCTAAATAAACTCTCGAATAGCAAATGATTAACGCAAAAACAAAAATCATAAAGATAAAGGCAGTATTGCGGAAACAAAGACTCAATAAAGTTGCTACGGCAAATGAATTTGCAGCATGGTTGGAAGGGAACGAAAAACTGTTGGAGCAAATAGAGTATTTCAAGCTGCTGGTAATATCTATTATGTCTTGTGATAGAACATGGCAGGGGCGGAGTCGTTGAATGCCTTCCTTTAAAATATAATGTCCTATTGAATCAGTCAAACCTATGGTAATGCCAAGTGCGATGAGACAAGCTAATCCCCGGTATTTGTAGATTCCGAGAAGAGCAACAAGGCATATAAGGCCGGGTAAGTAGAAGTTTTCTTTTGTAGAAACAAACAGCATAAACTCATCCATCATTCGGGATTGAAAATGCTGGTTGATCCAGTAGAATAGCGAAAGATCGAAATCGTGGATAGTGAAGGTTCCTTACGTATACGCGGAAATAGAAGTAATAATTGAATTTTATGAGGCTTTGTGTGTTGAGTCAACCCCTTCGCGGAAGAATGAAATTTGTGAATTTGTCCTTAAAGGCTTAAAGGTGTTCTTTAGCTTGTCGGATATTGGCCTATTGCCCCCTGGGTAGCGGAGTAATTGGTAAGAATTCTTTGTCACGGTAGGGACTTTGTTTCATAAAAACCATTACCTGCCCAAGGCGATATAATAAGGGATGGAAAAAATAAAAGATAACGCGGTGATTCTGTTTGCGCGTGACCCTATCCTAGGTCAGGTAAAAACCCGGTTGCGTCCTTCGTTCGATGATGAAACTATTCTAAAGCTTTATATCTGCTTTGTTGAAGATAGTCTTGAAAAAATTCGACAAGTGGGCAATGTTGAATGTTTCGTGGGAGTTTCTCCAGAAAATCATTCTGGATTCTTTTTGGGAATTGAGAGTTTCGGTATGAGTCTCTTTGTTCAGCGGGGAAAGGATCTTGGGGAAAAAATGCGTCAGGCCTTTGTCGATCGATTTGCCGAGGGATATAATAAAGTTGTTATCATTGGTTCGGACAGCCCTTCCTTGCCTGTTTCATATATTAATAAAGCATTGGCTTCTGATAAGGATTTGGTGTTGGGTCCTAGTACCGATGGGGGTTACTATCTGATCGCCATGTCAGGTAAGCTTTCTGAGGTGTTCAGTGGAGTCGCATGGGGAACAGAAAATGTTTTGGATGAAACTTTAAAGAAAATTAAGGGTACGAGTATTTCTTTCGAATTATTGCCCATCTGGTACGATGTAGATTCCCCTGATGACTTAAAGTTTCTTAAAACGCATTTGGAGCTTATTGCACATTCAGGTCTTTGTGTAGGCCGAAAGACAAAAAATTTTCTTGATGAAATATCTTTTAATAGGGGTGGTTTTTTAAAATGAAGCTTTGCAAATTTTCGGAACCGGGATACCAAAATTTAGTCGATACTCTAGTGAACAGATCGAGTATGGATTTGTTTACTCAGGATGAAATGGTTCGAAAAATTTTAAATGATGTTAAGGAAAAGGGTGATGAAGAATTGCTCCGGTTGACCCATCAATTTGATCGTCACACACTGCCTTTGGAAAAAATTCGGGTAACTTCAGACGAAATAAAGGCCGCTTATAAGGAAATTAGTCAGGAAGAGCTTGATGCGTTGGGGGAAGCTGCAAAAAGAATTCGGTTGTTTCATGAAAGACAGAAGCAGGACCCCTGGACTTATGAAGAGGGGGGAATTGTTCTTGGGCAAATGGTGAGGCCCTTGGAGATCGCGGGGATTTACGTTCCGGGGGGTAAAGCTTCCTATCCATCATCTGTTTTGATGAATGCCATTCCCGCAAAGGTTGCTGGGGTGGAGCGAATAGTAATGTGTTCGCCTTTTCCTGAGGGTCAGACGCGGCCACATGTTTTGGTTTCAGCCGATTTGGCTGGAGTCACAGAAATTTATAAAATTGGAGGGGCGCAGGCGGTTGCGGCAATGGCATTTGGGACAGATACAATTCCCCGTGTTGATAAAATTGTTGGGCCAGGAAATATATTTGTAGCTTTGGCTAAAAGGTTGGTTTTTGGAATCGTCGACATTGATATGATCGCGGGCCCCAGCGAAATTCTGATTGTGGCGGATCATTCTGCCAAACCTTCTTACGTGGCCGCCGATTTGCTTTCTCAGGCAGAGCATGATGAAGACGCGGTTCCCATTCTAGTAACTCCGGATGAGGCCTTGGCTGAAGATGTAAAAAAGGAATTGGAAAAGCAGGTGCAAGTTTTAAGCAAGAAGGATATTGCCGAAATTTCTTTGAGAAATAATTGTTATTTGTTAGTAACTGAGTCGCTCCAAGATGCGGTGGATATGGCAAATAAAATCGCACCAGAGCATTTGGAGCTTTCCCTGGAAAATCCGGAGGAGTGGGCTAAAAAAGTGCAAAATGCTGGGGCTGTATTTATGGGACATTACACCCCGGAAGCTTTAGGGGACTACCTTGCCGGACCTAATCATGTTTTACCCACGAGTGGTACGGCACGGTTCTCGTCTCCTCTCGGGGTATACGATTTTATCAAGCGCACAAGTTTGATCTCTTACACAAGAGAAGCCTTGCAAAATTGCGGCAAAACGGTAACATTATTGGCAGAAATGGAGGATTTGGGAGGGCATGCAAATTCGGTGAAATTGCGACTGGATGGGCCTGAAAAAAAATCCTAAAAACATTATATTTTTAAGGCTTGAAGGGGTCGATTTTGACTTGACACAAGTATAAGGCTATGTT
>CAZMBO010000005.1:35146-38354 GCA_964564655.1 uncultured Nitrospina sp.
TTAAGTTTTGTAATACTAGCAACGGATCCTGATCAGATCCAAAAGGAGGTTAAAGCTATGTTGGGGAAAAACACGCGTGGTATCGGTACATTATCGCTGGGGTTGGTTTTGGCGCTAGCCATATACCTGATTCCAGGAATGACCGGCATTGCAGATGCTAAAGATGCATTTGCAGAGCAAGTTTTCGCTGAAGAGGCTTTTGCCAAGGAAGTTCAGGCAGAAGAAGCTGCTGAAGGCGAAGGCGAACCGGAAATTGAGTGGAGCCAAGACGTCTTTTATAAGGACTGGGAAGGTAATCCGCTTAAGGGACCGGTTAGTGGTTATGCGGCGCCGGAATTGGGGCCGGAGGACTACAATACTTATGAGTTTGCGCCCAGTCGAATCATTCTTTGGGTTGCAAACCAACAGCATCTCTACTTTGGTAGTTTCGTTCTGGCGGTTCCGATTTTCTGCATGATCATAGAATTTATCGGAATTAGATCCAGGGAAGACGACCCGGTGATGGCTGATAAGTATGATCGGTTATCCAAAGACCTCATGAAGGTGAGTCTGACCGCATACTCATGGACCGCAATTCTTGGAGGTATTCTTCTCTTTACATTCATCACATTATTTCCTGGATTCTTCAAATACATGGCAGGTATTTTCCGTCCTGTAATGCACGTTTATGCGCTCATGTTCTTGGCGGAATCTGGTATCCTCTATGTCTATTATTACGGTTGGGACAGAATGAATGAGGACCCTTTCTTAAAGTGGATCCATTGTAGTCTGTCGGTTCTGCTCAACTTGGTCGGAACGGTTCTGATGTATCTCGCCAACTCCTGGGCTACTTTCATGCAGGCGCCTGGTGGGATTGACTCAGAAGGTCGTTTTCTGGGAAATATCTGGCATGTCATCCATTCCACGCTTTGGAACCCGGTTGGAGTTCATCGTATTCTCGGAAACATTGTTTTCGGGGGTGGAATCGTTGGTGCGTATGCCGCGTATCATTACCTCACAGCTAAAAACGAAGAGGAAAGAGCTCATTACGATTGGGTTTGTTATGTAGCGATGTTTATCGCGATCTTTGGTTTAATCCCGCTGCCTTTCGCAGGATACTGGTTGATGAAGGAAGTGTATGCGTTCCGTCAGCAGATGGGCATTACCCTGATGGGTGGCATCATGGCTTGGTTGTTCATCATCCAAGCGGTAATGATTGGTCTACTTTTCTTCGGCGCAAATTCATATTTGCATAATGGTATGGCGAGGGTTAAGGGATCACATCGATATATGAAATATTGTAAGTACATGGTTTTACTCTTGATCGTTTGTTTCACCATGTGGATGACGCCTCATACGATAGTTATGACCCCCGCTGAGTTGAAAGAAATGGGGGGTGCACAGCATCCAGTCGTTGGACACTTTGGTGTAATGTCAGCTAAGAACACGGCGGTTAACTTGATGATCACCTGTACGGTGCTCTGTTTCTTGCTGTATCAAAGGGCGAACAAGAAGATCACGGTGCCATGGGCAACCGTGGGTAACTGTTGGATCACAGCGATCTTCATTGGTGCTGCTGCCAACATTATCTTTCTGGGCGTGTATGGTTATTTTCTTCCTGCTAACCAGCGGGTTGGGCTTTCCGTACCTCAGGTAACATCTACTCTTACGACTCTGTTTGCGGGTACTGCGATCAATATCTCCATGTTTAAGGATTCGGAGTCTTATGGTGATATCCAGTGGGGCACGCAGTCCAAGGTTGGAACATACGCTATTTTCCTTCTAGCGATTTCCTTTACTTGGTTGATGGGTCTCATGGGTTATATCCGTTCCTCTGTGCGATTGTTCTGGCACGTGACGGAAGTTGTTCGTGATAACTCTGCAGATGCTTATACTCTGACAATTGGTGAAGCGGGTAAAATGCTTACCTTCAACGCTTTATTTGTTTGGGTTCAGTTCGTTGTGGTTTTCTGGGTGGGTAGTTTAACTGCCAAGAAATCCCCAGCTCAGGCTCCTGAGGGAGTTCCGGTGCCTGCGCAACAATAACAATTATCGGTTTGGGTTGAGTGCCACGAAACGCTATGGTGCTCAGCCCAAATTTAATCTGAGGGTATAGGAGAGAGGAAAAAATGTTACCAGAGCAGCATGATATATTGTTTTCATTTCTTTCGATAATGTTTGCCGTATTTGGTATTTACGTGTTCGCAAATGTTATCCAGCATTGTAGAGAAAAGGGAGGGATAAACACTCCTCTTTGGGGTGGTATTTTTGGTGCGCTGGCCATCACCTGTTTTATGATGACCGTGCACATGTTCAGCCTTGTACAAAGAGATCAGTTGATATTCTTTTTCTCAACTTATCTTTGGGCTATTCTCTTCCTGTTGTTTGTTTGGGGAGTTTTCTTCAAGAGTAATAAAATTGAAAGGCAGTCAGCGCCAATTATCAGAGCCTTTTTCTTCTATACCACGATTTCAGTTCTGCTTGCGGGCTACACCAACTGGTTGCCTCAACAGCGGTCTGATCCACCTCCCAAGGAAGCTGCGGCAGTGGGCAATCTGACCATGGAAGAATTTGCTGAAATGGGACGCGTAATTATTTTTGGCGCTAAACAAGTTGCCGGTCAGAAATCTATCGGGAAAGGGCAGTGTCCTCTGTGTCACACCTTCGATCCGGGTGATCATATGGGTCGTTGTCCAAACCTTTTCGGTGTTGAGAAAAGAAGTCACGATCGCGTCAAAGAAGACAGATATAAGACAAGTCCGGTAGCAATTGGTGAAACAGAGCCAGCTGCTGGGATTGTTAAAGGCAAGTATGACGAAATTCCAGAAGAATACCGGCGTGCAGGTGGTCCTGATGAATTAATCGGGGAAGATTATCTCCGTGAATCTTTGATGTGCCCGACCTGTTATGTGGTGGAAGGTTTTGGTAAGGCTAACGATACTAAAAGTCCGATGCCGGTCATTGTCAAGCCACCGATCAGTTTGAGTCGTACTGAGGTGAACGCGGTAATTGCTTATCTTCAATCCAAGGATACTCCGGGTGAATTTGCGACGGTGACCGTTCCATTGCCCCAGGATGATGCTGGGAATACAGGTGGTGCTGTTGTTGAGGAAGATACCGGTGGAGATGAAGAGGGTCCGGTATTTGTGACTGGTAATGAGGATATCCAAACCATGATCAACACACTGGGTTGTCCGCTTTGCCACACGATTCCTGGTATTGAGGGAGC
>CAZMBO010000005.1:38454-41204 GCA_964564655.1 uncultured Nitrospina sp.
CAACAGTGAATAAAAATTTAGTAAGCTTTTTGGTATTTGTTGTCGGCCTAGCGGTGTTTCATAACGCTATTTTTCCTATCTTTACACCGAAGGAGGTCGGCTGGATTCTTAACAGATACGTTTACTTTTTGTTGTTTGTAGCGTATTTGATCATCACGCACCTAATGCTCAGAATCGACGCCCCGATATCTTTAAAGGGTCTGTATGTCTGGGGAGTTGGGTTCTATTTTTACGAATTTGTTTTGTATCCGCACATTCCCTGGACTCTGTTTATTACGTACATGGTGATGTGGTCCATTGGAACCTTTCTTTATATTAGTCAGGATCCGGAGACTTTTCGAGAGTTCAGAGCACCGATTGTTAAAACAATTATAGGCGAATACAAATTGGCGCGGATTATCGCGTTTACGGCTTTGCCAATATTGGTAGGGTTCGCAACATATAACACGATTTATCCGTCATTCCAGGAGCCGGTTGAGTTGAGGACGGTTCACCCTGCACCTCCTGCTACCACTAAGGTGCATGGCAAGACTTATCCCCTGGAGTCAACCAATAATCCTTTCCGTATAGACGAGCAGGATAACTACAAAGATAGTTTTCCATTCCTCGATGCGGATAAGCATGAGTACATGAAGTATGTGACGGAAGGCGGCACGATTTTCTTTCAGAACTGCCATTACTGTCATGGTGATCAATTGAATGGACTGGGAATGTTCTCGCATGTGTTCAACCCCACTCCTGCAAACTTCATTGATCCAGGTACCATTGCTATGTTACAGGAAGCATTTCTGTTCTGGCGGGTGTCTAAAGGCGGGCCTGGTCTGCCTAATGAATCCACCCCTTGGTCCTCAGCAATGCCCCCATGGGAAGAACATTTAAAAACCGAGGAAATCTGGAAGGTCATCCTGTTTGAATATTGGTACACAGGCTGGCATCCACGAACATTTGGTACTGAAGGTTCTACCGCAGATAGTGGGGAATAACTTGAATTTAACGGTTACTAAACCTAAACATATGGAAACGACCATGACAAAGAATAACAACTACATCAAACGCCTGATTTTGTCTTTTCTGGCGGTGGCGTTGATCGCGGTACCGGGGGCGGCTTTAGCCGGACAACCGACACCGGTCAATAAAGACCTGCTGGAAAAGGGAAAGAAGGTTTATTTTAAACGCTGTGTCTGGTGTCACGGGGTGGAAGGTGGCGGTGATGGCCCTTCTGCAGAAAGATTATTCACCAGGCCCAGAAACTTTATCCAGGGAACTTTTAAAATTCGATGGACAGATTCGGGTGAACTTCCCTTGGATATAAATCTTGTTAACACGGTAAAAAATGGGCTTCAAGGCTCGGCAATGCCGGCTTGGGGTGAGTTCCTGTCTGAGGACGAAATCCTTGCGGTTGTACAATTCGTCAAAAGTCTGGTGCAGGATCGAGAATGGGATGACGAAGACGAAGAAGTTACTAATGTACTCAAGGATCTTCCTGCCGATGAGGGTAAGGGACCGCTCGGAGATGCCCCGTGGGCAGCGACTTCAGGTCCATACCATCTAGGTGTTCCTCAGGAACATATTGATGCTGGTAAAGAGATATTTATTAAAAACAAATGCTGGGAATGCCATGGCGGGGAAGGCCGTGGTGATGGTAACCCAACAATGAAGGACGACTGGGGTTTCCCGATTGTTGCAGCAAACTGGCAGCAGTGCTGGAATTTTCGTGGATCTCGTAGAGATCCCTTCAATCCTTTTGTTGTTGCCCGTACTATTTCTACAGGGTTGAATGGGACACCGATGCCTAACTTCCGGGAGCAGCTAACTGGGGAGGAAAGATGGAAATTGGCAGCGTTTGTAAACTCGCTTTGTCCGCGAAAGAAAATTGATCCACTGACCAACAAACCGGTTCCTGACTTTCTCATTCAGTCTGTTTATACAGAAGGCCCGGTGGTTCCAAAAATAGATGACCCAAGTTGGGCTTCTCCAGACACTGACCATAGAATCGTTCCATTGGCTGAAGAGTTGCTAGACAATCCAATGAGGCATTACATCGCAATGGCGGGTCAGATCACTAGGGGAAAACGTAACTTCGATCCTAAAGCAGATAACCTCTGGGTTAGCTCACGTTGGAGTGCAGAGGAAAATGCCGTTTACTACCTTGTTGAATACGACAATAGGTTCTTGTCAGCGGATCCGGAATATCCGGATGGAGTTGCGATCCAGTGGCCTGCTAAATTACAGGATTTATTTGGTGCTGAAAAACCGTATTTTATCTATGGTGATTCAAAAAAACCTGTAGATGTTTGGAAGGCTAATTTCTTGGCTAAGGATTACAGTGCGACCAATGCGCCGAATGAAAAAGGCTATCAACTGGACGTAACTGTAAAAGAGCTGCTTGGAAACGGTTTTGATGCGATTCAAGAAAAGGAGTCAGTTAATGTAGAAGTGGTAGACTCCATTTTTCATCAGGGTCGTGTTAAGGTCATGTTTAAGCGAGCTCTGACAACAGACGGCGAGAATGACGTTCAGATTCCGTCTGAACAGTTCATTCCAGTTAGTTTCATGCAATGGGCAGGCCGAGATAAAGAGCATGATGAGCATATGGCTATCTCGACTTGGTATTACACCATTCTGAAGCCTGCATTGCCTGCGTCTCTTTACTACATGCCACCAATCATTGCAGCAATTTTCATTTGCTTCCAGGGTTGGTTGGTATGGATGACAAAGCGAACACGGAAAATGTATGAAATTGGGAAGGT
>CAZMBO010000005.1:41304-57896 GCA_964564655.1 uncultured Nitrospina sp.
AGTGAATTAGATTTATACTTTTAATTACTTAGGGCGGTTGCCCCGGAGGGAGGGGTTAATCTTGCTCAGTCACCTGTTCTAAATCCATATTGCCATCTATAATTTCCCTTAAAGCCATTTCAAAAAACATTTTTGGATTAGTAAGATCCTCAGGTTCGACTTCAATGGTAGGTTGGGCACCATTTTCTAATTGATGAATTCGCTGAGTAACTAAGATACATAAAAGATACCGGCTTTTTACTACATCTTGAGCCTCACGCACCAGTTCCATTCGGTCCTGCATTTCCAGTTCTATCATGATTTTCCTGTTCAGTTAAAGTTCTCGTTCATTATAGAGAAATCTGAAAAACTGTCAAATAACATTAAGTTTTATCCCTAAGCCAATATGGATTTAAAGGACTCGATAACAGTTCCAACTTGCTCTTTGGAGACTTCACGATGCAATACGGCACGAAAAATGCCTGCATCAGGATCAGTCATAAGGATTTTGATTTGTTTTTTTTCCAGCTGTTGGAGAAATGCCTCTCCATCTAATCCCGTCAATTTGAAGAATATGATATTTGTTTTTATTTTGGATTTGTCTAACTCAATTCCCTCTATCTGGGAAATTTGAGTTGCAAGCATTTTTGCGTTTTCGTGGTCTTCCTGAAGCCTATCTACTAAATTCACTAAGGAGACTATTCCAGCGGCCGCAAGATATCCGGCCTGTCTCATGCCCCCACCTACCATTTTCCGGGCTTTTCTTGCTTTGTCAATAAACTCCGACGATCCACAAACCAGTGAACCCACGGGCGCAGAAAGTCCTTTCGATAGGCAAAACATTACCGAGTCAACTTTCTCCGTTAATTGTGAAACAGGCATTTTTAGAGCTACAGCGGCGTTAAAGATTCTTGCTCCGTCGAGATGGATTTTTAAACCATATTTCTTTGCCAGATTCCAAACGCTCATCATATATTCAGGATGAATGGGTGACCCTTGACATAGGTTGTGTGTGTTTTCTAGGCAAATCAAGCGAGTTGGTGGGGAATGAATATCTGGGTGCCTGATTCCTTTTTCCAATATTTCTATGGAAATAGTGCCATCATCATTATTGGGTAGGGTACGTGGATGGACTCCCCCCAATGCAGAAACTCCACCTACCTCATAAAGGGAAATATGGCTTTTATTGCCAAGTAAAATCTCATCGCCTCGGCCGCAATGGCTGAGCACGCTAATCAGATTTCCCATAGTGCCGCTGGGGACGAAAACGGCAGCTTCTTTTCCAGTTTTTTCAGCCGCTAAGTTTTCAAGTTCCTGGACGGTAGGATCCTCTTGAAAGACATCGTCTCCAACTTTAGCCGTTGCCATGGCGTCTAGCATAGACTTTGTAGGATAAGTGAAGGTATCGCTTCTCAGGTCAATCATTACTTCCCTTAATTTTTGATTGCTGTTCTTTTTCTATTCGGTTGCGCTTGATTCGGTAATAAAATATTGATACAAAAAAAACGGGTATCACTAACCCACTTAAAATTAATCCGCTCACATTTTCTTGCGGATAATCAAGAGCGATCATACTCTGATAAATTTGTTGCACTAGGTAGGCCAGTAATCCACAAGTAATAAACATATAGCCTATTCGTTTGGAGCCTTTTGGGCCAGGAAAAACTATTGAATAAGCAATAAAATTTAAACCCAAAAAAAGCAGGCCATTCAAAAACATAAGATAAATAATCTGATTCTGCGCTTGTGTGAGCAAAGTTTTCCCAGTCATGTGATAAAGTTAGATGCTTATTTTATCTGTTATGCAAAGGGATATAAACAGAAATTTAGGGCGAAGAATTTAGACTTAAAAAGACCGACGAGAAAGGAAATTTAATTTGATATCAGGTTATAACCTCATCAAGGTTTTGGTGCTGATGATTATGATGGTTTGGTTTCCAATTTCCGCATGGGCTGAAAATGAACGTCCTTCATTCAACCAATCTCGATATAAAGAAGATTATAGATTTTTAAAAAATCCTACTAAGCGAACAGATTTTTTTGATCCTATAAAATACATTCCACTCAATAAATCCGAGTCCCTCTATTTGACCTTGGGTGGGGAAACTCGCCAGCATTTTGAGTCTATAAACAATAATAATTGGGGAAAAGGTACTCAGGATGATAATGGATATTACCTGCAGCGATATTTGCTTCATGGTGACCTTCATGCTGGCGATCGCATACGCTTTTTTGTTCAGCTCATGAGCGGGATAGAAAATGGAAGGGCAGGGGGACCCCGAACAGTGGACAAGGACTGGCTTGACCTGAATCAGGGGTTCTTTGATTTTGATTTTTGGAAAAGAACGGGGCAGCGTCTGACGCTCCGTGCTGGACGGCAGGAAATGATTTTTGGGAGCAGGCGTTTTATAAATTACCGGGAACGACCGAATATGCGTCTCAGCCATGATGCAGTCATGGGGATATACCATAGAGGTAATTGGGATGTGCGGGTTTTTGTAGCTCGCCCGGTGGTTCTTAACCCGGAGGTCTTCGACAATAAATCTGCAAAGTCAAATTCTTTCTGGGGCCTTTATACGGTACGCGAGAATTTGCCCTTTACTTTAAACCTTGATCTTTATTATTTGGGTTGGCGCAAACTGGAAGCCATTTACGATCAGGGCGAGGCAGAAGAAACGCGCCATACGTTGGGAACACGAATTTGGGGAAAAAGGAAAAAGCTGGACTACAATTTTGAGTTTTTATATCAATTTGGCGAATTTGGTCAGGGTGATATTCATGCTTATGCACTTGCATCCGATACAGGCTACACGTGGTCGCTCGGTGGATTGAAAAAATTACGTTTCAGCTTGCGTGCAGATGTGTACTCGGGAGATGATGATCCGAATGACTCAGACCTAAATTCATTCAACCCCTTTTTCCCAAAAGGAAAACATATCAGTCAGCTTGCCGCCAGTGGTTTGATTAACCAACGGGATTTGCATCCTCGAATAAATTTAATTCTGGACGAGCACTGGTCTTTTACCACAAGCACCCTTTTTATCTGGCGCGATAGCTTGGATGACGGTATCTACTCAATCGCCAGTGGACTTTTGCGTACTGGCTCGACGAGCCGTGCGCGTTATGTCGGTACTCAGCCTGAATTAGAAGTAAAATACAGTTTTAATCGTCACCTTGATTTAAAAGGAATCTTTAATTATTTCCGCGCAGGCAAATTCCTTAAGCAAAGCTCTAATGGTTCAGATATTACTTATTTGGGCTCCATGCTGACCTTCCGTTTTTAAATTTCCAAATTTATGAAAGCTCTAAAATCATTGGTTTGGAGACCGAATTCAAAAATCAAGGTATAAAACTCCATATGCTGATCTAGAACAATTCTGTCAAAACTATGACCATCAGGGAGAATATTTCTCCAATTTCGTTCGTTTCAACTCAGGATCATATAGCATAAAAGGTTTAAAGATATAGAGTTCCAAGTTTTTATTATTGACCAGTTCTTCTGGCATATAAATTGCTAAATATAGTAAAGAAAGGATAAATTAGGTCCTTGATTTTCTAATGTGTAGTTGACCTTTTTTGGGTGGAAGCAGGGTAGGGGAAAGATTTATGGGTGAAGAAGAGATCTTATCTCAGGGAGAAGTCGATGCGTTGCTGAGAGGGGTACGCGATGGTGAACTTGAGACCGAAACTGATGAAATTGCAGAAAATATATCGGGTGTTGAACCTTTTGACCTAACTACTCAGGAAAAAGTGGATCCGGGTCGTCTGCCAACTCTGAATATTATCAACCAGATGTTTTGCAAGTCATTTCAAAACACCTTTTCCAAGTTGATGCGAAGGCCGGCCCAAGTCAGCACCGTTTCAACTGATACAATTAAGTTTGGCGACTTCCAACACTCTTTACCTTTTCCATCCTGCCTGCATATTTTTCGTATGGAGCCTTTGCGTGGACATGGCCTTGTGGTGGTAGAAAACAAACTGATATCTGCTGTGATTGATACCATGTTCGGGGGTACTGGTACACAAAAAACAAAAATTACAGGTAGGGACTTTAGCTCTATTGAAATTAGGATGATCAAAAGTATGATTATAAGCGCATTGGAAGATTTGGAAAAATCTTGGCGTTCGGTTCATACCTTAACAACAAACCTTGTTCGATCTGAGATAAACCCGCAGTTTGCAGCAATCGTTAGTCCCAATGATATGGTATTGGTCGTACTTTTTAAAATTGAAATGGAAAATATTTCTGGGACTTTGACCCTTTGTATTCCTTGTGCTGCCATTGAGCCAGTCATCCCTAAGCTCAAGACTGAGTTCCAGAGTGAAAAGATGGAAGTGGACCCTATTTGGGTTAGTAGATTGCGCGCAAAACTATTAACAACTAAACTAGAGCTGGTGGCAGAGTTAGGAACGACTACTATGACTCCAAAAGACTTAATGAAATATAAAGTAGGTGATACCATCATTTTGGGAAACCATGCAACTGATCCATTATTATTGAAGGTAGAGCAAATACCTAAATTTAAGGGTTTCTCAGGGATATCTCGTGGGAACAAGGCTGTCCAGTTAACAGAAAAAATTCAAAGGGAAGGGTTAAACTATGAAAGATGATGCTGCAAAAGAAGACTTTGAAGAGGCAGATGATCTTGACGATATTGATGATAGTTTAGATAATGAGGAAGCCACCCCCGCGGCAAGTGATAAGACCACAAGTCTTGACCTTATTCTGGATATTCCCCTTACTGTTACAGTTGAACTGGGTCGCAGTAAAATGTTAATTAATGACCTTCTGCAATTGGGGCAAGGTTCTGTGGTTGAATTGACGAAGCTGGCAGGTGAGCCGCTAGAAGTGTTAGTAAACCAGAAACTAGTAGCTCGCGGTGAAGTTGTTGTTGTAAATGAGAAATTTGGTGTAAGACTTACAGATATCGTTTCCCCAGTGGAACGAGTTCAATCCCTCGCTTAAACCGCCCTGGTTTATACGAGCAGCTAATTACCCGAAGCAGATCCCATATCCTTTGAAGGATTCAATCAACATTTTTCTATGTAAAATCCCATTTTCAAAAAAGAACAAAAAACATGATTTAATCTCTGTTTAGGTACGACATTTGCAGCTTTTATTAAGATAAACAAAAGTATTGGTATTTTTGACGAAATAAAAATAAGCACAAACCCTAAAAATGAAACGATTTTTGACAACCTTGAGCATTATTTGTGTCTTTCTATTTGGTGTTGGAAGTCTTGCTGGTGCAAGTAATACAAGTAAAACGACTGTAGCAACTGAAAAATCAAGTACTTTGAACAGTCTCAAAAATGTTCATTACCATTTAATGAACAACGGGCATCTTGTTCGTCTAGAATTTAAGAAGCCTGTTTCTCAATGGATGAAGCCGGTTTTCTATGAAAAATCCGTGGAAATTGATTTTCCTGGAGCTTTTGTTGTGCCTTCCACCAAAAGTTTTCCAGTAGAGAGCTCTATTATTTCTAAAGTTTTTGCTAGTCAATCTGATAGGGAAACCCTTCGTGTACGTTTTCAAACAAAACCGGGTTTAAAAGATATTCAAAATCGAATCAAACTGTTGCAACAGGGAAGATTCATAATTATTCGGTTTAGTGTGGTTGGCAAAGAATCATCATTTATATATTCTGAAAAGATTTCTCCAGAAAAAAAACAAAAAGAAAACTTTATAAGTATTAATGGCGATCTTTTATCCCCATTCCTTCCCCATGTGTCAAAAAAAAGAAAGGACAAACAAGAAGGAGAATTATCCAAATTAAATACCAGCACTTATTCTTCGACAGTTAAGCAAAAAGAAACCCTAGTAATAGAAAAAGAAGATAAAAATAAAATCAAACATGTGGAACGGAGGGTCGTTCCTCTAGTAGATCAAATTAAAAAAGCGATATTTGTATTTGGGGTGATATTCTTGGTAATTTTTTGTTTTAAAAAGTATTTATTGAAAGATATTCCAAGGGTTAGGGGAGGTAATAGAAAAAAAATTAGCCCTGATCATTCTGAAGGAAAAAGGAGTAAAGCATGGTCAGTCGCATCTAGAGTTGCGAGGCAGTTTTTTAGTTACTTGAGTAGAATTTCAAAACCTAAAGATGCGCAATCAGTTGAAGAAACTAAGAAACAAATTCTACAAAAAATCCGGAAGTTAAAAAAGGCAAGAATATGACAAGAAATATATTCTATCTAGTATTGATATTAATAACTACACTTCTCTGAATAGGGTGATTTCCTTTGCAGAAGCATTTTTTCTTATCGATTTTGAACAAGGTAATAGGTTTGATTTTCAGATAATTTAAAGATAAATTAATTTATGGAAATTGATATCAAGTTTAGAAGGAAAAACTTTAAAAATAATGAAATGCGGTATTATGAATAAATCAAGTTTGAGGGTTTTAGCTGTCAGTAGTGGTAAGGGCGGTGTTGGTAAAACTACCATCGTTGCTAACCTTGCTTGCGCCTTGTCTAAAAGGGGTAAAAAGGTTCTTGTGGTTGATACGGACCTTGGTTTAAACAATATCGATATTCTTTTAGGTTTAACTTCAAAAAAGCATATTGGGCATGTTTTGTCGGGGAAATCTAATGCCGAAGATATAATCTTGCATGGTCCTGAAGGCATCCATATTTTGCCTGCAGGCAATGGTCTTCAGGAGTTGACCCAGTTGGAACCCGAAAAGAAGATGACATTGATGGGTGAGTTAGACCGAATCAGCGGAGACTATGAATTCCTGATTTTTGATACAAGCGCGGGGATTTCTTCTAATGTAACTTTCTTTTGCAGTGCTGCTCATGAAATATTTCTTATTGCAACAACAGAACCTACTTCCTTGACGGATGTTTATGCATTGATGAAGGTTTTGCATACCAAGCATTCACAAAAACATTTCAGGTTAATTATTAATTCAGTGTCATCTGAAAGAGAAGCGCAGGGGGTATACCGAAATCTGACAGCAGTTGCCGATCGTTTCCTTAATGGTGTTTATGTTGAATACTTGGGATACATATTGCGCGACCCCAATGTCTCTAAAGCAATCCGTCAACAAAAAGCTTTTCTAGAAATTTATCCTTTTTCTAAGTTCAGCAGATGTATGAATGAACTAGCGGAAAAGATTTTAAAAGAGAAACCGAAATCCCTTTCAGGTGAAGATAAACAGTCTTATTTCTGGAGGAGTACTTTTCAAGCCTAATGAATCCTGTAAATCTACAAAAGATTACCGCTTCGTTTGGCTTGGTTGAGTGAGGCCATTTTATTGCATGGAGACCAAAAAGATATAGGTTTTGGATAGGGCCAGAAAGAAGATTCCGATAAGGATAAACAGTTGGATCAAACGCTTAGCGAGAGAAATATAAGATGGTCACTAAAAGCGAAGAAATTAATCAAATCGAAATTTCTGTAAAGAATCGTGAAGCTGTTATTAAAGAATATGCACCGATGATTAAGTATGTTGCAATCCGGATCGCCAAACGTCTTCCCCCTCATATTGAAGTCGATGATCTAATTAGTGTTGGTGTCCTGGGCTTGATAGATGCGGTGGAAAAATATGATGCATATCGAGGTGCTAAGTTCAAAACGTATGCTGAATTCCGGGTGCGCGGAGCAATTCTTGATGAGCTGAGGTCGATGGATTGGGTCCCTAGATCGGTGCGTCGAAAAGCTTCTGCTCTGGATGGGGTGGTGCAGAAACTTCAGAACCAGTTGGGACGTCCCCCTGAAGATGATGAAGTGGCCGGTGAAATGGGTGTCAGCATGGATGAGCTTTTCAATACGATGAATGAAACGAAAAGTATGCCTATTCTCAGCTTGGAAGATTTAGGGATAGCTAATGAGTCTGGAGAGCAACAAAATTTGCTGGATTGTATTGCTGGCAAGGGTGATACTGACCCACAAACTTCGCTCCGCCTGAGAGAGCTGAAAGAAACTATTGCCAATGCAATTGATACGCTTCCTGAAAAAGAGAGATTGATGATATCTCTTTATTATTACGAAGAAATGAACATGAAATTGATAGGGGAAGTTCTTGGTATTACAGAATCTCGAGTTTCTCAAATTCACTCTAAAGCCGTTTATAGGTTACGCTCTAAACTTAAAGCTATTATCGCTGAAGAAATGTAGTATTCCTTCTTGGATTTTAAATAGTTGGAAAAAAATTGGGCAGGCCATTTCATGATTCAATAAACATGCGCATTTTTTTCTTCTGGTGGTCGTGTTTTCCAGCGTCGATGTCCGCACATCCATGGGTTTGGATTGTTGCGGATTACAGTTTCTATAAAGGTTTCCATTTCCTGAGTCCAGTCCAGAATATCTTGATCTTTGTTCCCTGATTTTTTGAAAATGAGTTCAGGACCATATTTAATATTATAGGTTCCTGTTGAAGTAGGATAGGAAAATAAAGGTATGACGGGGGTTCCTAAGCGGTAACTCAGGCGTGCTAATGCTCTGGGAGTAGATGCTTTCAGTCCAAAAAAATTTACGAATATGCTACCCCTAGCCGTATTCTGATCCATCATTACGGCTACACTATGGTTATTTTTTAGCTCTCGTACAATTTTTAAAAGAGAATCATCCCGGTAAAATATTTGGTTTCCGGTTGCCGTTCTCATTTTAGTTGCGAAGTTATCTAGATAAGGATTGTCAAGTTTTCGTACAATAGAAGATAATGGGCAAATCCCCAATAAGCCATGGTACAATCCCATAACTTCCCAGTTGCCGTAATGTGCCGTAAGAAACAATACCCCTTTTTTTCTCTCCAGACATTTTTTTAATATATCCAATCCCTCTGGTTCTTTTGGTATTAATTGACGAACCCTTTCTTCAGTATTGATTGTGACCCAAATTGATTGCATAGCCGAAACAGCAAGGAGTTTAAATGAATCTTTTATGCGCTTCATTTTCTGGCTTGTAGTTTGGCTGTCTGAAAAAATGATATTGAGGTTGGTGAGTGCCGTTTTTTTTCTTTTTCCTGAAAAACGAAATACCATTGCCCCGAGTCCTTTACCAAGGCAGACTACCTGCTTTTGAGAAAGAGGTCTCACAAGAAAAATGAGAATGCAAACTAACATGTACTCTAGAAAATGCCGAATTGATTTCAAGGGTCCTCGTTTTACCTATTGTTCGGCAATGGCATGAGCGATTGCGTGGGTGCGATCGTGAGATATTGAGATGTGGATGGTTTTGAGTTTGAGTTTTTGGAACAACTTTTCTCCTTTGCCTATCATTTTTAAAACGGGTTTTCCAGCTTCTTCATTTATTACCTCCATGTCTTTAAAACCCAAAAGTCCGGTGATTCCTGTGCCCAAGCATTTAGAGACGGCTTCTTTTACAGCAAAACGAGCAGCAAAATGTTTTGCTGGATTCCCCTTGGCTTGGCAATAACTTATTTCACTAGATGTAAAGACTCTTTGTTCAAATTTTGGAGAATATTTCTCTATGGAATTCTTAATTCTCTCTATTTCAATGATGTCTAGTCCGGTGCCAAAGATCATAGAAGCTCCTGAGTTTCCAGGGTTTCGTTTAAAGACTCTTGAATGCTTGTAAAACTGATTGCACCTGCTCGAATCAGTCGGACAGGGTTTTTTGTAGTATCGACTAGTGTAGAGGGTTCTCCTCCTTTACAAATTCCTGCATCCAGAATGAGATCTACTTTATTTCCAAGACAGTCCTTCACATGTTCAGCAGAGGTTGTGGGATCTTCACCACTGAGATTTGCACTGGGCGCTGTTAAAGGATGATTCAAAGCGGATAAAAGCTTTCGAGTTATGGAGTTCCCTGGTAGTCTTATCCCTATTAGGTCGTCTGTAATATACTCTGGGATAGAGGACTTTGGCTTAAAAAGCATTGTCAATGGGCCTGGCCAAAAAGTATCTATGAGTTTAGTGCTGGCTTCTGAGGGTTCTTCCACAAGTTTGTCTAATTTTACAACCGAGTCAATGAGGAGAAGTAGCGGCTTATTTCGATCACGGTTTTTTATCTCATAAATTTTATTAACAGCATCTTTGTTATAAGGATCCGCACCCAAACCATAAAATGTGTCAGTGGGAAATGCTATTACCCCTCCACCCTTTAAAACCTTTTGGGTTTTCTTGATTATGTTATCCCATGAATCGGGATCGGAAGTATCAACCTTTAAAATTTGAGGCATGGGGAGTTTTCAATTTTTGGCTTTTTTGTTCGACAGCCTTGGCTTGCTCTTTGCGGTATTTTACAAGTTGGCTGGCGAGTTTTTCATCTGCTAATGCAAGAATTTGGACAGCAAGAAGACCTGCATTTTTTGCTCCCCACTTTCCGATACTTACCGTAGCCACAGGGATTCCTCCGGGCATTTGAGCTGTCGACAAAATGGAATCAAGCCCATTTAATGGTGTGGAGTCAATTGGTACACCAATTACCGGTAAGGTACTTTCTGCTGCTACCACCCCAGCAAGATGAGCTGCTCCACCGGCTCCGGCAATAAATATACGAAGGCCTCTTTGTTTCGCACCCTGAACATATTTTCGAGTTCGCTCAGGAGTGCGATGAGCTGAAGTTACCAGCACTTCATGGGTAACTTCAAAATGTTCTAAAATCTTACTCGCTTCCTCCATGACGGAAAAATCTGAGTCACTTCCCATTACGATTCCCACCAAAGGCTTATCCAAAACTTCAATCTCCTGATAAAAATTAATTAAAATGACAGAAGAAACTTTATATCAATTTTTACGAATTGGATCAAGGTGTAGGATCAAACTAGACTTCGTAAACGGCATAGCAGCTTATGTAAAAATGCCTTTTATTTATAAAGAGTTACCTCTTAACCCCATGTTTGATTTCGGGGATTAACATCAGGGTGGCAAGAAACATCATTACGAAAGATATAATACCGATATTTTGGGCTCCAATGAGATTTACGGTCCAATATCCCAGAATAGGTCCTATGGTTCCACGGATACCTGTGAGACTGACGTGGACGGACATATAGGCCCCTGCTTTTCCAGGGGGGGCGTATTTAGTAACCCAGAGGTTCCAGGCGATGCTACCACCGGCAAAAGCAGCTCCAATCAAGGCAGAGCCCATTCCAATTACCCAAGGGTTTGAAGTTACAAAAAATAGAAGAACACCAAAACCGAAAAACAAGTTAAGAATCATCCGCAATACGACAAAATTCATTTTGTCGAAAAGAGATGCCCAAAAAGGAATCAGAATCATTCGTATTGTTTCCGGAATAATGGTTATTATCATAGCTACATAAATGGCAGAGCCTTCAATTCCCCATTCGGGCGCAGTTACATAATCCACTCTAAGTGGCAAAGTCCAAAGATTGGCAAATCCCATAATGAACCAAGTCAATAAAACATAACCAAAGGATTTATCTTTAATAATATATTTCATATTGCCAAATGGGTTGGTATGAGGGCTATCGATAATGGGCTCAGAAGGCATGGAAAAAATTGCTACCGTTTTTGCAAAAGCACAAAACCCTAGGAACGTAAATATCCAATGATAATTGTTGATATTTAACTCAAGAAACCAGGAGCCAATAAAACCTGAAAGGGCTGCTACTCCTACGGAAAGCAAAAGGGGCTTAGAAAAATAAGCAGCCCGTTTGCCTGGGGGATAATTGTCGCTGTAGATTTCAGTTACAAAGGGAAGAAGTGCACTTCGACAAATATAACCTGCAATCACCAAACAGGCAAAAAGAGTTAGGGATTGCGCCCAGGCGGCGATTAAAAGGCAGCACCCTGTAATAAATGAAGGGATAGCACCCCAGGTTGACTTCTTCCAATTTGTCAGTGATGCATAGTGTAATAGCAGCATAGAGAGGAACATTCCCATAAAAGGGGCGGCGGCGATTAAAGCTTTTATGGTTTCTCCAGCATTAAAAAAACGAATGGCTATGAACAGGCAAAATGTTTGAGCGCCAGATGAAAGAATCCCTTCAAAACCTCCTCGCCACAAATCGCAGTGATAAGTTTTTAGGGTTTTCTCTTCTAAGGTTTGATCTCCAGATTCCCTCAATTCAATTGACCTCGGCATTTGGCGATATACACCTTATTGAAGTCGGCATAGGGCTGAAGAGTCAAAGCAGTATTAAAACTTTCAATAGCTTTTTGGTAATGAGCAAGCTTATAGTGGCAAAGCCCGAGACCATTCCAAGCTCCGAAATGGTTTGGGTTCATTTCTAAGGTAATTTCACATTCTCTAATGGATTGAACATATTTTCTCTGCATATAGAGAACAGTCGCAAGTTTATTGTGGGCCTCTGCAAATTTTGGGTAATCCATCACCAAGTTTTCAAATTCCTGTTGCGCTAATTCATATTGACGTCTATCCATCTGCTTCGTTCCTATGCGAATCCGAGACTCTGCCTTTTCGCCTGCTTGACTAAACCAAAGATCCCATAATGCTTTGGTTGCGGTTTGTCGCAATTGAGCATTTTCACTCAATAAATCCTGTAATAATTCTTTTTCTTCCATTGTAAATAAATCCATTTCCATAACTATTGGCCGCTATATTGTAGCAGGTAAATAATTATTTTGGATTTGCGGCTAGAGATCGTCTTATTTTTCTCGAACCTGGCCAGATGTAGGCGTAAAATTAGAAATCATTAAATTGACCTTTCAGAGGAAAGCTATGGGTTTTAGTGAGTCAAAATCAGGTCAGGCGGAAATTATTGTTATAGGCGATGAAGTCATAAGTGGTTTCATAGTTGATACTAATTCCAAATACCTAGGGCAGCGAATTTCTGAGCTAGGAATGGGAGTTTTATGCATTACAAAGATAGGGGATGATTCTTCAGTAATTAAAGAATGTGTCGAAAAGGCCTTACAGCGTTCTGATTGGGTTATTCTTACAGGTGGTTTGGGAGTTACTCACGACGATATTACGAAATCAGTGGTAATAAAAGTGTTTGGTTCTAATTTACGACGAGATGCAAAAGTAGAAGCAATGTTGCAGGAGAATTTTAGTAAAAGAAGTGGGGATATCCCAGAAAGCGTGCAATCACAATGCGAAGTTCCGGATAATTGCCAGGTTTTGTATAATGAAGTTGGTACTGCTCCTGGTTTGCGATTTGAAAAAAATAGACATGTTTTATTTTGTCTTCCAGGCGTGCCGCATGAAATGAAACATTTATTTGAGCAATATATCGCCCCTGAGTTGGTTAAACATTCCACTAAGGCTTTTTCACAACGCATTCTCAGAACTACGGGAATCTCAGAAGCTGATTTGTGGGCAAGAGTGGGCTCGCTGACTCTGTTACAGAATAAAGCAAATATAGCTTCCCTGCCTTCTCATCTAGGAGTGAGAATTCGACTTTCTTGTCTGGAAGAAACTAAAGATAAAGGTGAAACTCTTCTTGATGAAGTTGAACAATCTTTGATGAAAACTATCGGACCATATGTTTATGGAAGAAATGACGAAACACTTGAAGCTAAGGTAGGTCAGTTGCTGAAAGATAAATCTATGACTTTAGCTACAGCGGAGTCGTGTACCGGTGGGCTGATTGGGCACCGTCTGACTCAGATATCAGGAAGCTCCAAATATTTTAAGGAAGGATTTATTGTTTATAGTAATGAGGCTAAAGTTTCCCGATTGGGTGTTGATCAAAAAATTTTGGATGATCATGGAGCGGTCAGTGAACCGATAGCTCGTCTGATGGCAGAAGGGGTTTGCCGAGCTGCCGGAGCAGATATAGGGGTTTCTGTAACGGGGATTGCCGGTCCCACAGGAGGTAGCGAAGAAAAACCAGTAGGTTTAACTTTTATAGCAGTCAGCGATGCATTTGGAACCTGGAGTGGGAAATATACATATACGCATGACCGCATAAAAAATAAAGAACGTGTAGCGCAGACTGCTTTGAATCTCGTTCGCATGAGATTATTGGGTTTGTTGGAGGAATAAAAATAAAATGCAAGAAAGAAGTTGTCCGTATTGTAAAAAAAATATTCTACTTCAAGCGGAAGTTTGCCTTCATTGCAATAGAGCTATTCCTCCTTTGCCAAATTACCCCAGCGGTAGCCCAAAATGGTTTATGGTCTTGTGGGGGTTCTTCGTTATTCTCATTGTGGCACTACTTGTTTCCATGTTTGGCGCCCGCTAACGTAATGAAAAGTAAAGTTGAAAATGAAGAGTTGCGTGTGGAATTTTTGTCTTTCAGGGAAATCATCAGGGCGGGTTACTTTTCTGCAATATGGTAATATTAAAAATATGGGGTGTTTAAGTTCAAAATTTGAATTTGTCAATCTCCAATATTATAAGCGATTAAATTTATTTGACTATGGATGATACAGAAGGACTAGTTCCATTATCAGAAGGGGAGAGCCTTCCTGTTGCGCCGGTGCGACCAGAGGAATCATTGCAATGGGTGATCGAAACCTATCGCAAGCACCAATTGAACAAGGTGACTTCGTGGTTAAACAATAATCTGGGAAAAGGTAGAAGAAACAAAACTCTGATACCGCGAATATTACTGGATATCAATCCAATTGACCACAGGCAAAGCTTGCTTGAAGTCGTTTTTCCTGCTCCACGGCACATCAATGAAAAATTACTCGATGTGAATAGTTTAAAGTTTATGTTGGATGCTGACTCTGGAATGGGTAAAACCACCTTTCTTATGCATTATCTTGAAGAACTTTTAGATGCTCCTGCTCATCCAATTTATTCGCTTCCTATTTATTTCCATTTGGGGAATGTTGTTGAAGGTGGAGGGTTTCAGCAATTCCATGAAGCTATCAATCAGGAAATTATTGATGTGATACTTCTGGAAAAAGAGGAAAACCCAGAGTTGATTATAGATGAAGATATGCTTCGTGGGACCATCAACTCAATTTTTAATTGCAGTAAATTTATGTTTTTATTGGATGGCTTTGACCAACTTCATCAACAGGATAGATTTAGGTTTTTTGTGGATTCTTTTTTAGAGGACAATGCATTCCGCAGCAATTTTGTTTTGCTTACAAGTCGAAAATTTGAGTTTGGATCATTGGCTACGGATGCCGTAGTCAAGCGAGGTGAGGGAGCCGCATTTCAAATGACCTTTCAACCCCTTTCGCCGGAAGAAAGTAGCCTGTACCTGGAGGACGCTGCAAAAAATAATGTAATTAAAGAACTTGCTGCTTATACTCCCGAACTTTTACTTACACCCATTTTACTAAAAATGATTCGCAGTCTTTGGGAAAATGAACAATTAGAAGGACTTAATAACAGGGCTGAAATATATGAGCAATGGTTCAAATATTTAATGTTGAAGTCAAACCCGGAAGTGGATGGCCAGGAATTAGAAAAATGTATGGATCAATTAGCCGAAATTTCATTCCAGCAAATGCTAAGCGGAAAAATTCAACGTTATCAAAAGGAAGAACCGGGTTACGACAAGTCCGATATCGAAAAGGACAAATTTGACTTGTTGATGCAAGGAGATGATATCGCCCCTAGATGGAAAGGAATAGTCCAGCAAACTCCTCGCAGGTGGGAGTTCTGCCATCCTTCATACCAGGAATATTTTTCGGCACGACATATTTCGAAAATATCTGAGTGGAAAAAAATAGTGAGGGAAAACTGTGGAAACGAAAAATGGCACGAAGCTTTTAAAATATTAGCGGGTTCCGTAGCAGGAAAGGAACTTTTCGATATTTTTATCGAAGAGGGGGCTGTTATGTTGGCTGGAAACTCGCTGGCCGAGGTGAAAGAGCTTCCGAAAGGGCAAGACTTACTTGTTCGCCAGTTATTAAAATATCAATGCCATGAATCTTTCCCGCAATTTAAACCTTGTCGCCTAATACGCGTAGAGGATGTGTGGAAATCTAATGATGAGGATTACTTGGAAGCCTTGTTGACTAGATTATTAATGCGTAAACATCGTGATAGCAGGATATTATTTAGCGTTTTCGAACTTGTTCTATATAAAAATGGATTAAATATTCACGAGTTGCTGGATAGTTTTGATTTAGAACCTATAAGAAAGCTCGAAAGGTTTCAGGAATTTTTTAATGAGTCAAAGGATGGAAGTCAGGTGGCCCTTTCCAGGATCAAAAAGTATGGAGAAATGGTAACGGTGCCCAAAGGCAAGTTTGTATATCAGGAAGAAGATGATGAAGATGACAAAGTTAATTTAGAAGAATTTTCTATCATGAAATTCCCTGTTACTAATGCATTGTACATGCAATTTGATCCGCAACATAAAACTCGTTACCCATTATATTCATGGGAAGAAGATCAGCCGGTAATTGGCGTCAACTATTATGAGGCAGTTATTTTTTCCCTTTGGCTGGGTTTCCGGCTACCTACTGAAAAAGAATGGGAAAAAGCTGCAAGAGGAACAGATGGGCGGATATATCCTTGGGGAGAGGCCATGGGCTATGAGAAAGGTTTTGCCAATACCTGTGATTTCATGGAATGTAAAACCAATTCGGTAACTGAAATGGAACAGGGAATATCACCTTATGGGTGTTTTGATATGGCGGGAAATGTATGGGAATGGTGCATGCAATGGAATGCCTCAAAATATTCAACCCAACGGATTGTTAGAGGAGGTTCATGGATGAATTATTTAGTGCATGCAAAGTGTTTTTTTCGTAACTCATTTGATCCTGCCGAAAGGTATCTGGCTGTGGGCTTGCGTTGTGT
>CAZMBO010000006.1:0-7915 GCA_964564655.1 uncultured Nitrospina sp.
ACCTGAAATGCTATTCTTTTTCCCGGCAACCTCAGCCCCCTCAATTCCGCCGATTTTGAGAGATTCTAAAATAGCCCGGGATATTTTTTCAAAAGCACCCCTTAAACTTCCTGGGAACCCTTTATGGGGTATTGGAGCAATCACACTATAAGTTAATTCATACTGGTGTAATAGAGCCCTTCCTCCAGTAAAACGGCGAACTACAGGAATATTATTTTTCTTACAGGATTCCAAGTCAATATATTTCGATATATCCTGGGAATAACCAATGGAAAGTGTGGGTCGCTTCCAACCGTAAATACGCAATGTAGCAGGGGCTTTACCTTCATTACAAGCAATAAGAATGGCCCTATCTTTTGCCATATTGAAAACTCCATCGCCCAAAGAATCTTGAATTATCCTCCAATTATTTTGATTCATATAAAGCTTTCCCATTCAAACTAAAAAATCTTTTGACTCAATTGCAATCATTCTATAAATAATAGGTATGTTAAAAAATATTCAGCATAAACAAAAAATCATTTTTGTTCTGAGCTTTCTTCTCGCTCTCACAACCGAAAATTCCTCATTTGCTTTTGAAAAATTTGGTGCATTAAAAAAACAATGCCGGTCCACCTGCCATCAAGCTGAACACATTAAGCAATCTCGACAAGATAAACTATCTAGGCCTGAATGCAAAACCTGTCATATTGGAATTCATTATACATCCCAATTTTCTTCTACTCGAAAATCGGCTTTCTCTGTAAATAGTGGGCTACTCTTAAAATCGTTGATACAAACCGTACCAACAAAAAATAAAACCTCACAACAAACCCCAAATAGCAGTTCGATTAAAGATATGGCTCTAATTCCCGAAGGTAAATTTGTTATGGGTTCTAATGAGCGATGGGATGATGAAGCTCCAGAACATATCTCGTTCACAAAAGCTTTTTATATGGATTTAAATGAGGTAACCAATTCAAACTATAAAAATTTTGTAGATGCTGTAAAGCACGAGACACCCTACCACTGGCCTGAAGGAAACATTCCGAAGGGCAAAGAAAAGCACCCCGTAGTTTATGTGAGTTGGTTCGATGCTAACAATTATTGCAAGTGGGCAGGAAAAAGACTGCCCACAGAACAGGAATGGGAGAAAGCTGCACGAGGATTAGACGGTCTGATTTATCCTTGGGGAAATGAATGGTCGTTGGATAAATCCAATAACCCTTATAATCATTCTACGGGCACAAAGGCCATCGGTTCATATCCTGAAGGAAGAAGCCCTTATGGCTTAAATGACATGTCTGGAAATGTATGGGAATGGGTCGATAGCTACTATCTCCCCCACCCTGGGAATCCCGTAGCACGAGCAGAGTATGGCACAGACAAAAGGGTTCTTAAGGGAGGTTCCTGGTTTGATTGTCTATCTTATGGCTGTGGGCTGAGTGCACCCACATTTAACAGAAGCTTTTTTACCCCGGAAGTAAAAAATAATAGTTTCGGATTTCGTTGCGCTAAAAATACAGAGTAAACCTTGCTCTCAGTAGAAAAAAATTAAGCGGAGATCTAAGGAGTAATAATAATAAATGGAAGTACCCAACAAAGACGAAAAACCAATAGACGTTCCCTGGAATCCAAACTAAGTGCTAAAGCTTAGATAATTCTCCCCTCTTTACCTCCAAGCCAATAAATTTCAACAGTATTCGTTTTATTTTTTTACTGTTCTTGATTGAGTTTTGTGGATCACACTATCCAAGGTATAATCCATGTGAAAATATATCAAAGACCCGCGGATAATAATAAGCAAGGAGGAGTAATGGGCGACAAGGATAAAGCGCTGGAGTTGGCACTCACACAAATCGAAAAACAATTCGGCAAGGGTTCCATTATGAAACTGGGGCACGCAGGAAGCCAAAAAGGAGTGGATGTCATTTCTACCGGTTCTATTTCACTTGATAGTTGCTTGGGGGTCGGTGGGGTTCCTAAAGGACGGATTATCGAAATCTACGGCCCTGAAGCTTCAGGAAAAACCAGCCTGACCCTACATATCATTGCAGAAGCCCAGAAGTCGGGTGGAGTTGCAGCCTTCATTGATGCAGAACATGCACTTGATCCAGAATATGCACGGAACCTTGGTGTCAATTTAGATGATCTGCTTCTTTCCCAACCAGATACTGGAGAACAGACTCTGGAAATCGCGGAAGTACTTATCCGAAGTGGTGCCGTAGACGTCATCGTGGTGGATTCCGTTGCAGCCCTTGTTCCGAAAGCAGAGCTAGATGGAGATATGGGCGATTCACATATGGGACTTCAAGCACGGCTCATGTCGCAAGCCATGCGCAAATTAGCAGGGGTGATCAAGAAATCAAATGCATGCCTCGTATTCATAAATCAGATTCGCATGAAAATTGGAGTAATGTTTGGGAACCCAGAAACCACAACAGGCGGCAACGCCCTCAAATTTTATTCGTCTGTTCGAATTGATATCCGCAGAATTGCCGCCCTAAAAGACGGCGAAGAAGTAATTGGCAATCGCACTCGTGCTAAAGTAGTAAAAAATAAAGTCGCTCCACCCTTTCGAAATTGTGAATTCGATATTATCTATGGTAAGGGGATATCTAAAATGGGGGACCTTCTCGACCTTGCCGTCGCCAACGAAATCATCGCAAAAAGTGGCACCTGGTTTTCATATAAGGAAAATCGAATAGGACAAGGACGAGAAAACTCCAAACGCTTTCTTGGAGAAAATCCGGACATCGCCAACGACGTCGAAAATCAATTGCGACTGAAACTAGGACTTGCAGGATCAGAAGAAGCAACACCCAACAAATCGGATAAAAGTAAGAAGGCCGATAAAAACGGTTAATTGGCAATATGCCTGATCCTGAATCATTTAAAAAAGCTAAAGCTCATGCTTTGCGGTATCTTTCTTATAGAGACCGCAGTAAATGGGAGCTAAGCCAATATCTTGGCAAAAAGGAACATTCCCCCCCGGTGATTCAGAAAACTCTAGATTATCTTGCGGAGCTTAACTACGTTGATGATCAACGGTTCGCTTTACAATGGGGTCAATATAAAATTAACAAAAATAAAATTGGTAAAAATCGATTATATGTGGAGCTATTGGGCAAAGGAGTCAACAAGGAAACAATTGAAGGTATCTTGAGTACTCTTTATGAAGAAAATCCAGAAATGGAGCTTGCAGTAGAATGCGCACGCAAAAAATGGGTTGCTTTAAAAAGTTTTGAAGAAAAAAAGAAAAAACGATTACTGGTTCAATATCTACAAAGAAAAGGGTTCTCATCAGATATTATTTATCAGTCGGTAAGGACACTAGCTGAATCGGGTGGTATTGAAAATCATTAATACAGCCCCCTTCCGCTTTAGATCAAGATTAATGTAGAATGGAACTTATCAACACACTTCCACAACCATTAATTGCTGTTACCTTATTTATTTTTGGACTTTCAATCGGTAGCTTCGCCAATGTTTGCATATATCGATTACCTAAAAAGCAATCTGTTGTTTTTCCTGCGTCATATTGTACCACCTGCTCAGCTCCTATCCGTCCTTTAGACAATATTCCTGTAATAAGCTATTTAATTCTTAGAGGCAAATGCAGAGATTGCAATAATAATATATCTGTCACTTACCCTGTCATAGAAATTATCACCGCCTTGCTTCTTCTTGCCGGGTTTTTGAAATTTGGACTTACTTTTGATTTTCTGGTCTACTTCTTAGTAGCCCCAGCTTTAGTTATCATCACTGCAGTTGATATTAAGCATCAGATTATTCCTGATGTCATAACCCTTCCTGGACTTGCTCTAGGCCTTGCGGCAGGTAGTTATTCGATAGGATATGCGAACTCATTTATGGGGTTTTTATTGGGGTGTGGGTTGTTCTATCTTGTGGCACTTTTGAGCAATGGAGGTATGGGAGGAGGTGATATAAAATATATTGCTGCTGCCGGGGCCTTTGTGGGTTGGCAAAAAGTGCTACTGATTATTTTTATTGGCGCTGTTCTAGGAACTTTCGTTGGTTTATTTCAAATGGGCTTCCAGAAAAAAACAAGAAAAAATATCATTCCTTTTGGCCCACTTCTAGCGGTAGCCACTTTGATCACATTGTTTCATGGAAATCTTTTGATAAAATTGTATATGGACAATCTGTGAGGTGGTCTAGCTGAAATAAAAATATTTATCTAATCTGTCGAAGAAAAAATCTGCTCTATCTTCTCGCAGTTTTCTTTCGAAGGCTGCCAACCTATCGATTTCAGGTTTTCTTCCATCTGTACTGGATTTTTAACACCTACAAGAGCTGTTGTAAGACCCGGTTGCCTTAGCACCCAATTTATCGCCACCTGACCACAAGTTTTTCCCTCCTCGAGAGCAATTACTTTTAACAGGTCGACCTTGCTAATATTTTCGGTATACCCTTCGCCAGTAAAAGTACCAATAATACCTTTACCGCGCCAGTCTTTGAATTTGGTGTTTTTGTCGTACTTCCCCGTAAGGACCCCTGAAGAAAGAGGACTATAAGCAATGATTCCAACATTATTTTCAATACAAAGTGGAGCTGTTTCTTTTTCAATTTCTCGAGCCAACAAACTAAACTCGGGTTGCAGCGAAATAATTTTTGCGTATTTGAAACATTCTTTTATCTGTGCTGCTGAATAATTACTCACACCAATAGAGCGAATTTTACCTTGTTCCTGGATCTCAAGGAGAGTTTCCATGGTCTCCTGGTGCGAGGTTTCAACATCAGGCCAATGCACTTGATAAAGATCAATCCAGTCTGTGCCCAATCGTTTTAAACTCTGATCAATCTCCTCCAAAATTGATTTCCGACTTGCGTCTTTTCGAAGCGCACTTAATGATTCCTTATCCCATCTAAGACCACATTTGGTCGCTAGAATTACCTTTTCACGGACGGGCTTAAGAGCCTTACCGATTAATTCTTCAGAGTGCCCAAACCCATAAACAGGAGCTGTATCAAAAATATTAATGCCTTGATCGAAAGATGCTTTAATTGAGTCGATGGATTTCTTATCACCTTCATTTTTCCAGAAGGGTGCTCCCCCTATACCCCAAGCCCCATAACCTATAACCGAAACTTCTAAATCTCCCAGTTTTCTATATTCCATATCTAGCTATAAATTTTAAAATTATTAAATTCATAATATCCTTTTTTCCTCTAAGAGGATAATATTATAGTCCTAACTTTGTTTCGTCTAAATTTTAATTATTGGAATCCATGAATTCTCTTCTAAGAGTCCTAAGCTATTTAAAACCCTATCAAGGAAAGGTTGCCCTGACCCTTTTTCTGGCAATATCCACTACCCTTCTGGATCTAGTTCCCCCCTGGTTGACGAAAGTAATTGTGGATAACCTTGTAGAAAATACGGATATGACGCCAGTTTACTGGGCAATTGCTGGAGTTGCCCTTGTATATTTAACCCGCAATTTTACAAACCACAAACGTATCGTGATTAACAACAAAGTTGAACAAAACGTGGTGTTCGATTTGCGCTCGGAAGTTTACCGTTCTCTTCAAAAATTATCTTTAAAATATTTTGAAAACCGTTCAACAGGCGAACTTATGTCGCGTGCCAATGACGATGTCAATTATGTTGAAAGAATTTTTATTGATGGCGTCGAACAGGTCGTTACTGCCACCCTTACCCTGATTGGAATTTCGGTAATACTTTTTTACATGCATTGGAAATTAGCTCTAGTAGCGCTGCTACCCATTCCTTTCCTTATTTATGGAGCATGGATATACACCGAAAAGGCGCACAACCAATATCATGTGGTACGTAAGCGCGCAGCTTCCATGAATTCTAAATTACAGGATTCCATCTCAGGCATTCGGGAAACACTTTCCTTTAATCGGCAGCTTCACGAGGTCGAACAATTTGAAAAAAGAAGTCGAGATTATTGCGAGGGCACTTTGAAAGTAATGCGTATGTGGGCTATCTATTCTCCTACCATGATGTTTCTCGGTTCTTTGGGAACGGTTTTGATTCTTCTGTTCGGAGCTGGACTTGTGCAGGCAAATGAAATAACGGTAGGTTCTCTTGTTGCATTTGTCGGTTATCTGGCACTTTTTTATACACCAATCAATCAATTACATTCCGTTAATCATATGCTGCAACATGCCTTGGCGTCCGGGGACAGATTATTTGAGATCATTGATACTGTGCCTGACGTAAAAGAAAGTCCGAATGCAATTCTTCCCTTAACTAATGTGAGGGGAGTGATTCATTTTGACCGAGTGAACTTTTCCTACACTGAGGGAAAACCAGCGATCCGGGGGATTGAATTTACCCTATCCGCAGGAGAAAAAATTGCTTTGGTCGGCCATACGGGGAGTGGAAAATCTACACTTGTAAAATTGCTCATGCGTTTTTACGATGTTGATTCCGGGGAAATCAGTTTAGACGGGTATCCTATTAAAGATTTAAAGCTTTCTTATTTAAGAGAACAAATCGGTTTGGTCTCTCAAGATCCTTTTTTATTTAATGGGACTGTCGCAGAAAATATAATGTATGGAAATATTGAAGCCAGTAGAGAGGAGATCATTGAAGCGGCCATCGCATCTCATGCGGATCCCTTCATAAAAAATCTTCGCGATGGTTATGACACGCAGGTTGGAGAACGGGGCGTAAAACTTTCAGGAGGAGAAAAGCACCGAATCGCAATCGCCCGAACCTTTCTTAAAGATCCGCCTATCATTATACTAGATGAAGCAACCTCAACTGTGGATACGAAAACCGAGTACCACATTAAAGAAGCATTAAATAAGTTAATGGCAGGCAGGACTACCCTATCTATCGCGCACCGGTTATCTACTCTGGAAGGAGCGGACAGGATTTTAGTTATGCGAGACGGTGAATTGGTGGAATCAGGAACTCATGATGCCTTGATCAGCATCGATTCAGAATACGCAAACCTTTTTCGATATCAGGTTCACTTATAAAGCTGGCCTTGTGAAATCCACAAGTCAAGTTCTCGTCTCTATAACTTCACCCATTTTGCGAAATTTTTCTTCGCGCAAAGTAACAAGTTTATCCGGATCAATTTCCTTCAATTCCGAAAGATTTGTTCGGAGCGCTTTTTTTAAACGGATGGCCGCTTGTTTATGGTTCCTATGTGCACCCCCTAAAGGCTCGCGAACAATCTGATCAATGATTTGAAATTTCAACAAATGGTTTGCAGTCAAGCATAGAGCGTCAGCAGCTTGTCTGTTTTTGTTCTTATCCTCCCAAAGTATAGAAGCACACCCTTCTGGGGAGATCACTGAATATACTGAATGCTCAAGCATTAAAACACGATCGCCAACGCCTATAGCCAAAGCACCTCCGGAGCCCCCCTCCCCAATCACCACGCAAATAATTGGAACCCGCATTTGGATCATGCTGAACATATTTGTGGCTATGGCTTCTGACTGGCCTTTTTCTTCTGCATCGACCCCAGGGTAAGCTCCCGGGGTATCAATGAATGTAATGATGGGCATATTAAATTTTTCTGCCATTCTCATTAAACGAAGTGCTTTACGGTATCCTGATGGTTGCGACATGCCAAAATTTCTGGCAATTTTCTCTTCCATGTCCCTACCTTTTTGATGTCCTACAACCATCACCGGCAAATCAGCAAACTTGGCAGGTCCCGCTACAATGGATGGCCCATCGCCTCCGTGGCGATCTCCGTGCAATTCAAAAAAGTCAGAAAAAATATACTGAATATAATCCAGCATATGAGGCCTATCTGGGTGCCTAGCTACCATGGTTTTATCCCAACCCTTCAGATTGGAATATACATCGTGCTTCATTTTACGAAGTTTCTTTTTGAGCTTTGAAATCTCTTCAGTTATATCTCCAACACTGTCATACATATGAGAAAGAGACACCAGATCGTGTATCTGTTTTTCCAATGCA
>CAZMBO010000006.1:8015-28805 GCA_964564655.1 uncultured Nitrospina sp.
ACTGTCATACATATGAGAAAGAGACACCAGATCGTGTATCTGTTTTTCCAATGCAAAAATTTCTCTTTCAAAATCGAGTATCTGAACCATGGTTATTTACAAAATTTAAATATGTTTTAAAGTATTTTCACTTAAAGCCGATTTCAGGTCTAATGAGTCCCATGTTAAATTTTATTCTAGTAGAAACCAAAAATAGGGTGGACCAAGTTTTGTAAGATTTTGGATTTGTTCAGCGCCTGTGCCCCTGTCGTACCAATTTTATTTTGACCTAACTTCAATGATTCCAAACTGGAAAAATTCGGCGACTCGGCAATCGCAAAGGCACCTTCATCTCCAATCCGGTTAAAGTTTAAATCCAGTTTTTTTAGTTTTCCCAGGCTATTGGAATTAGCCAGAGCCTTAGCACCTACATCGGATATATTATTTTGAGAAAGATTCAGTGAGACCAACTGCTTTAACTTTTCAGATTTTGAAAGTGCAATCACCGCCTTATCTGACAAGTCATTATTCTTTAAATCTAATATTTCTAATTTACTAGCGAATGGGGACTCCAATAAAACATCAACTCCCAAATCTCCAATTAAACCCGCACCCACTTCATTTAAGCGGTTCATTCGATTCAAGTCTTTAAACCACTCCATTAATTGAAAACGTTTCCATGCATCCTTTGCTGAATTTTCAATTGGATTATAAGTCAATTGAATCTTTTTTAAGTTTTTCAATTTTTCCGAGCGAGTGAGTTTTATAGCACCCGAACCATGTATTTTATTGTAATTCAGGTTCAAATCTTCCAACTTCGACAAGGTGTCCGACTCAGCAATTGAAGCTGCTCCAATATCAGATATACGGTTATGATACAAATTTAATACTTTCAAACTTGATAATGGTTGCGATTTGGAAATATATTTAACACCCTGATCGGTGATATTATTGTTCTCTAAATAAAGGGCAATAAGCTGATTGAGGTTTTTCGATTCAGCTAATGCACGCACACCCTCATCCCCAAAGTTACCCTTATAAAGTATAAGGACAGAGACCGTTTTCAACAAAGAAGACTGCGCTAGGTGAGCAACGCCTTCATCGCCCAGGTTTTTGCCATTGATCCGCAGTACCCGATCATTACGCTTTAGTTTTTTTTGTATATATCTTTCAATTTCTTCCCCGGTCATCTTTGGGGATGCTGATCCCAAGGTGAAGAAACAAAGAAAACAAATTATTATTTTTAATTTATATAAAGACAGCTTCATCTTTCAGGAGCTCATTGTGGTGTGGATCAAATTAGGAGTAATTGTTTAAAACTATCTTACATATCATTAGGGCCGTTTTCAATTTCTCTTAAACGAGACTCTAGCTCTTTTACCTTTCTGGCAAGATCGGGAAGCTTTGGCAAAGTTGCTACATACCGTTTCCATGTACCTGTAGGGACAGCCGGAAATCCGCTTACGACAGCATTATTTTCAATATCACGAAAGGTCCCAGATTTTCCTGTCACGGTTACTTGGTCTCCCAGAGTCACATGGTCGGCCAAGCCAACCTGTCCTGCCAACACCACATGATGACCAAGCCTACAGCTGCCGGCCAAACCTACTTGAGCAACTAGAATGGAATGATTGCCGACCGTGCAATTGTGAGCAACCTGCACGAGATTATCTATCTTGGTGCCCGTCTTAATAAGTGTTGTATCCATAGCTGCCCTATCTATACAACTGTTAGCACCTATTTCTACAAAATCTTCAATTACTACCCGCCCAAACTGATTAATTTTATAGTGACAGCCTTTTTCATCCAGTGTGTACCCAAATCCATCGGCACCGATCACCGTTCCGGCATGTACGATGACATGCCTTCCCATTTCAGTATTGCGATAAAGAGTAACATTAGGATGCAGCGTACAATGGTCATCAACTTTACAATCGTTACCGATCACTACATTCGGATACAAAACCACATCATTCCCAATAGAAACATCGTCCCCTATGCAAACCCCTGCTGAAAGAGTCACATTCTCACCAAGCACCACTTTTTTACCAATCACGACGCTTGAGTGAATTCCCGGCTGTGGTCGAGGTTCCGGATGAAACTCTTTAACTAAACGAGCAAAGGCCAGCTCAGGTTTCGCAACCACGATTTGTGGAATTGAAACTTCGACAGGCTTGACTACAAAAACCGCTGACGCCTTAGACTTTTTTAATACATCAAGATATTTATTTTGCATAAGAAAGGTGATATCCCCTTCTTTAGCATCATGAACACCACGTACTCCGTTAATTTCTATAGAACCCTCTCCTTCCAAGTTTCCAGATACTAATGAAGCAACTTGTTCCAGCTTCATGTTTCCCCCTTCCAGGTTTCCACAACAGTTCTCAATAAATATTTATTTTAACAAATTAAATTACAAGGCTTTGATTGACTGGATTGACATTTCCATCAATCAACTCCAGCACCCTATCTAACTGCCCCGCAACTCTTTGGCTATGGGTGACGAGGACAAAAGTCTGATTGAACTCTTTATTAAGCCTGCGAATCAACTCGATCAATTGATCACTAGTATAGGCATCGAGATTCCCAGTGGGTTCATCGGCTAATAACAAATCCGGCTGATTCATCAATCCTCTTGCTAAAGCAACACGCTGGCTTTCACCTCCCGAAAGTTCTCCTGGCTTATGATTCATTCTGTCTTTCATTCCAACCTCGCTCAAAAGATACTCTGCTCTTTCTTTTGCAATCGAAACTTTTTTATTTTGAATCAAAGCGGGAAACATGGTGTTTTCTATGGCTGTAAAATCGGGCAACAAATTAAAAAACTGAAAAACAAATCCAATGTGAATGTTACGGAATTTTTCCAAAAAGGAATTCCCTTGCTTGTAAATATTCTCTTCCTTAAATAATACTTGACCCTTTGCTGGTTTATCCAGCCCTCCAAGAACATGTAGCAAGGTGCTTTTGCCCACACCTGATGCCCCTACGATTCCTAGGACCTCTCCTGAAAATACTTTAAGGCACGTCTCACTAAGAACATGGATGATCTCGTGCTTGGTCGTATAGCTTTTATCTACACCTATCGCTTCGATAAGGCATTTTTGGTTCATTTCATCGGCATCATTCATAACGCAAACCATCCACAGGGTCCATTCGAGAAGCTCGCCACGCCGGATATAAAGAAGCTAAAAAACAAATGGCTATAGAAAACACAACTATAAGAAATGAATCCAAGTATTGAATTTCGGAAGGCAGTTTATCGAGATAATACACATCACTCGGGAAAGCAGTTATTCCAGATAAATTTTCAATGAAACCCACTATATCGTTGAGGTTTGGAACAACGGCAAAACCCCCAATACAGCCAATTAATGTCCCTGTTACTCCGATTATCAATCCCTGAAAACTGAAAATCTTCATTATGCTGGCACGCGATGCCCCCATCGACTTTAAGATTGCTATCTCCTTAGTTTTTTCCATGACCACCATAAATAACGTGCTAACTATATTAAATGCTGCCACTAGAATGATTAAAATTAAAATAATGAACATCACAATTTTTTCAAGCCGTAAAGCCGAAAAAAGGTTTTTATTCATCCGCATCCAATCCCTTGCATAATAAGGGAAACCAAGACTTTCCTGCAGGGATTCTGCAATTTTATCCGCATGATCTATATCATCCACGCGAATTTCAATTCCGCTCACTTTTTCCTTCATCGAAAAAAACTTTTGCGCTGACTGGATAGAAATAAAAGCCAGACTGGAATCATACTCAAACATTCCAGATTCAAACAAACCCGCTACCTTAAAAAGTTTGATTTTCGGAATCAGCCCCATAGGAGTTAAATGGGATGCAGGGGCAACCATTGACACCGCATCATCCATTTGCACACCCAGTTTATGCGCCAGTTCCTTCCCTAAAATTATCTTTTCACGGTAAGGACCTGAAGCAACATTCTTATTTTTTTTCAACACCCCTATGTCACCTCGAATCATGTTCTTCTCAAGATCCGAAACCATTGCTTCTCGGTTGGGGTCAACCCCGCGAACAACCACCCCTAAAGAATTACCACCAAAAGTCAGCATCACTTGATTTAAAATAAAGGGCGCCGCAGCCTTTACTCCTTTAACCTCCATTATTTTTTTCAAAACAAATTCGGAATTATCCATTCCGGACCGGGTAATATTGGTCACTACTATATGACTGTTTGTTCCGAGAATTTTATCTCTAAGATCTTTTCCAAAACCGGACATTACAGCAATAACAACGATTAACGCCATCACTCCCAAAGCCACACCACCAATGGATATCCAAGTGTTGAGGGAAATAAATTTTTGCTCACGTTTGGCTTTGAGATGACGCAGGCTGACAAAAAGTTCAAAGGCCATATAAGGGGTGAATCAAGGACTGGTCCCTGACTCCTTTTTTAATTGAGGGAAAAGAATCACATCACGGATAGAAGGGCTATCGGTGAACAACATAACCAACCGGTCAATACCAATTCCTTCTCCAGCTGTGGGTGGCATACCGTATTCAAGGGCACGTATAAAATCATTATCCATCCAATGCGCTTCATCATCACCCGCTTGACGTTCCGCTACCTGCCCTTCAAATCTCTTCTTTTGATCAATAGGATCATTCAACTCAGTATACGCATTGGCTATTTCCTTGCGACCAATAAACAGTTCAAATCGTTCGACCAAATCAGGATCATCTTCCTTTTTCTTGGAAAGAGGAGATAATGCTAAAGGATAGTCTATAATAAAAGTGGGTTGCGACATATTAGGTTCAACAAAATGATCAAACAATTTTGCCAGGATTTTGTCATGGCTATCTTTTTTTTCCAGCACCACTTTATTTTCCAAAGCAAAGGCTACGGTCTTTTGTGGGTCATCTAAATGTTCTTCCGCGACACCGCCGATTTCAATCAAGGATTGTCGAAAGGTGCAACGCCGAAAGGGCTGAGAAAAATCGATGATCTCGGTCACGGATTCTCCATCCACAATACTGGTATATGGAAACTTAAAATTATTTTCAGGAAAAACCTTTTTACATATAAAGCGGAACAGATCTTCAGTTAAATCCATCAGATCGTTGTAATCAGCATATGCGGTATAGAACTCGACCATGGTAAATTCGGGATTGTGCTCGGTAGAGATACCCTCGTTACGAAAATTTCGGTTGATCTCGTAAACTCTTTCAATTCCTCCTACCACTAGACGCTTTAGATAAAGCTCTGGTGCAACCCGAAGATAAAGGTCCATATCCAACGCATTGTGATGGGTTTTGAAAGGCCGAGCAGTTGCCCCCCCTGGGATAGACTGCATCATGGGAGTTTCAACCTCGAGATAATTCCGATCATTTAAATAATCACGAAGAGCAGATATAATCTTGCTACGTAGAATAAAAACTTTTTTAACATCTGGGTTAACGATTAAATCGACATAACGTTGCCTGTAACGCAACTCAACATCTTTCAATCCATGCCACTTTTCCGGAAGGGGCAGTAAAGATTTGGACAATAAAGTGGTCTTAGTTGAAAACAGGGTCAACTCACCCGTTTTTGTTTTAGATACTCTTCCCTCAACCCCAATGATATCTCCGATATCAAACTTTCCGAATAATTCATAAGCTTCTTCACCCAATGCATTTTTATTTATAAAAACCTGTATCTGTCCGGTGGAATCCTGAATATTTACAAAAGTGGTTTTACCATGTTTACGCCGTGTCATAATGCGACCCGCTACTATACAAGTATGGTCCTTTTCGTCTAATTCTTCTTTACTTTCTAAAGCGAAATCATCTACCAGTGACTGAATGACGGTGTCAACTTTAAACCTGTCGATGTAAGGGGCAATTCCCTTCTCTCTCAGGTCTTGAAGTTTTTCATGCCTCAGCTTGATCAGATGTCCTAATTCTTCCATGAGAAATTTAATTCTTTATAGAGTGGTATTGGGGAAATGGTTTTAAATTACAGTATTTGTCCAAACAGCATATTTAGAGAACAACAATATATTATCTAGCGAATTCCGTAAATCGAGATTCACGCACCACAGTAACTTTAATTTCACCGGGATACGTCACTTCTTTTTCAATTCTTTTCGCCACATCGCGCGCAAGGATATTTGCGCTTTGATCGTCAGTTCCGCTTGGTGCAACAATAATTCGAACTTCGCGGCCCGATTGAATTGCAAAAGTTTTTTCCACACCCTTAAATGAATCGCCAATTTCTTCCAGTTGCGTCATCCGTTTAACATAAGTTTCCAACATTTCACGTCGCGCACCCGGTCTCGATGCAGAAATCGTATCGCCTGCAGCAACGAGAACAGCATAGGGAGATTCCGCTTCACAATCTTCATGATGCGCCGCAATTGAATTTATCACGAATGGATGCTCACCATATCGTTTGGCAATATCAACCCCTAAAGCAGTATGAGTGCCATCCGTTTGATGGTCAATAGCCTTACCAATGTCGTGCAATAGCCCTGAACGCTTTGCCATGTTTTCGTTTAAACCGAGCTCAACCGCAATGGCCCCACAAACAAATGCTACTTCCTGAACATGGTTGAGAACGTTTTGCGTATAGCTAGTGCGATATTTTAGTCTGCCAAGAAGCTTGACAATTTCAGGATGTACATTGTCGATCCCAACATTAATAATCGCTTGCTCCCCTGCTTTCTGAATCTCTTCGGTCACTTCTTTTTTGCATTTTGCAACCATATCTTCAATTCGGCCAGGGTGAATACGGCCATCGAGAGTTAAATAATTAAGAGCCCGCCGTGCCACTTCCCGACGAATCGGATCAAAACCAGACAACACAACAGCACCCGGAGTATCATCAATGATCAAATCAATTCCTGTTGCCTGTTCAAGCGCACGTATATTTCTCCCTTCGCGACCAATAATACGACCCTTGATATCATCATTCGGTAATTCGACAACAGCAACGGTTGTCTCCGCGACGTGGTCTGAAGCCAGTCTTTGAACCGCCATGGTGATCAGTTTCCGGGCTTCTTCATCGGCTTGCGATTTTACCTTGTCTTCAATTTTCTTTACTTCACGCGCCGCATCCATCTTGGCTTCATCAATAACTTTATTCTTTATCTCTTCACGTGCCTTTTCTGCAGTATAGGAACCGATCACTTCCAAGTTCCGCAGTTCTTCTTCAAGCAATTTCTGGTATTCGTTTCTTTGTTGCTCGACGTCTTTCTCCTTTTCATCCAGCACCGCAGATTTAGCTTTGACTTCCTGTTCACACGACTGAAACTTTTCAATTTCATTTCTTAATTCTCTGTCTTTTTTCTCCAGTTCTTTTTCCAGTTCACTCAGGCTATCGCGTTTCTCCCTCATCTCATTTTCTAAACCACTTTTAAGGGCTAGGGATTTTTCCTTCGCTTCGATTTCAGCTAATTTGAGGCGACTTTCCACTTCTTTTTCCGTTTCCTTGATAATTTTTTGGCGGCGCGCTTCCGCTTCTTTGATTTGATATTCTGTAAATAACTTTCGCAAAAAATAACCTATCGCATAACCCAACGCCAATGTAAATGCCATCCCAAGAATAAAGGGAATAAAATCTATTTTTAGAGTGTCAAAAACTTGCATTTAAATACCTCTTTATAATGACAAGGCGCTAAAGACCTTGTGAAAATATTAGCCCTTTAACATCCCTTCTTCGGTAATAACTTTTTGCACCTTTTTATCCCATGAATCCTGATGCAGGGAGTCCAGTATTTGAAAACTATAAGCGATCCCTATACTTAGAGAATTATCCGGCAAATCCTCAAACAATTTGTCGAAATAACCGCCTCCAGAACCTATCCTCCCACCAGAACAATCAAATGCTAACCCAGGGGTGACAACAACGTCTATCTTATTGGGCGAAACAATATGGATACAGGTCCCAGAAGGCTCTCTAATTCCAAAATTATTGAGCTCAAAATCCGTTTCCAAGCTTTTGATCTCGCAAATTTCCATTTCCTTCCCATTTTTTTTGATCCGCGGAACATAAACTTTTTTATGCAACAATAAAGAACGCACAATCATAGCATCCGTGCTCACCTCTTTTCCAAACGAGAGGTAATATAAAATATGTTGGCGACTCAAAAAATCCTCACAGGAAAACAAATTTCCCTCTATCTTCCTGCTTAACTCAATAATCTCTTCCGCGTTTAGATCATTTCTACGCTGGCTCATCATCTTTCGGACGGCCACCTTATCCAATTTCAGATTAGTACAAGCCATATTCCAGCCAATCTTACTAATAAAAGACGGACCCCATATAATTAACCGGGGGTATTAAGAAGCTTTAGGTGTGAATAGCAAAGTCAGGTAGTCGCCTGATACTACCAGGCCTGACAGGAGAGATAAAATAAGGTTAGCTACCCTTAGGTCATTTTGAGTAAATATGTAAAAAACGAAACTAAACATACGTTCCGTTCAAAATAATCGCTCCACACAATAGACCCAGAATCCTTTATAAACAAAACCTGGGACATATATAATCAGGCTCGTTTGGCTTTCACCCCGAAGCTCGGAACTCAATTAAAAAAGTCTCCCCGTCCATGCCCGTGCAAAAACTATTTTTTGAACCTGTCAAGGACAGGTGGGGTATCCGTAAACTACTTTAGGCTTCCGACCTGTTGAGGTGGCTTGCACACCGTAGTTGATTCATCAACCCCTTTTACGAACTGTTGGCTCAAGAAATGAAATTTTTACTCGACCACAACAGGGAGACAATCACTTCATTTGACCACATGCTAACACAACGGCAAAACGCCCTCAAGGGCTATATGGTTTAGGACAACCGTTTATTTTTCAAGATTATGTAGCTCATTCTCCAACGCGTCCATCAATTGCTCTATTCTTTCTTCCTGGTCTTGATCCTTAACCTGAGTCTGCTTTTGTAACTGCAATGATTCTTGAGCAATATTAAGAGCTGCAAGTACCGCCAGATCCAAAGAAGGGGGTTTTTTCCCCGCCTTGGCCAATTCATGCATTTTCGCATCGACATAAGCGGCGGCCTCTTCTACGCTGACTTCACTCGAAGAGCTTTTCAAGTTATAGGTCTTACCGTAAATAGTTATTTTTGCCATCGTCAAATTAGGTTAAATCAAAGTTTTCTAGTTTTTCCAATAAATTAACCACCTTTTCGCGGATCTGCTTCTTGGTATTTTCGTTATTTTTGTTTTCCCTTTCTAGGTTAGAGAGACGTTCAAGTTTGTTTTTGATGGATTCTTTCTCATTCGCTAGTAGAGATTCACTTTCCTGGATCAAACCTTCCATCTGCAGGGTCAACTTTTCGTTCTCATCTTTAAGTCGGCGGCACACGTCAATTAAAGTTGAAACACCTGCTTCTAACTGTTCCATATCGGGTTTAGACATAACAGGATCGTAGCACCCCAAAATTAGGGTGTCAATGGGGGTTAAACAAGAACAATTAGTCTCTTAGAGATGCGGCTAGCTCCGCCTTCAGCGTTTGAACGATAGTTTCAAACAGTGGATTGACATCATCATCGGATAAGGTTCGATCTTTGGATTGAAAAGAAAGAGCAAAGGTAAGGCTTTTTTTATCAGACTGAATTTTTTTTCCTTCAAAATGGTCATACAGCTCAACTCGACTTAGAAGAGGTTGACCCGTCTTCAAAATTAGATCCGAAACTTGCTGCGCAGTAACCTGTCGATCCACTAGAATGGAAATATCACGGTAGGTTTCTGGAAATTTGGCAATGTTCTGATAACGAGTGCGGGAGGGAAGCGAATCCTCCATCGCCTGCAAATCAACTTCCCATACGAAAACTTTTTCGATAACCCCTGTCTTTTCAGGTGAGAGTTCACCCAAAAAGCCCAGAACATTATCGTCAGATTTGCAATTTACTGATTTTCCCGGTAGTAAAAAGGGCTTTTCTGCTTCTGCCAAAAAATCTATCTGTAACCCACATTGAGAACATAATTTATCAAGTGCTCCTTTTAAATCATAAAAATCATATTCCTTGCCGCGAGGTTTCCATGGAGTAAGCTCATAGGGGCCCAAAACCGCAGCCGTCAAAACTGTTTTTTCAATTCGGTTCCCTTCAGAATCGGAAAAATAAACGCTTCCAATCTCAAAAAGTTTAAGGGGCTTTTGCCCTTTACTCAAATTATTTGATATGGTCTTCATTAGTCCAGGTATCAAACTAGTTCGCATGGTATCGTTTTCAGAACTTAAAGGATTTTTCAACGAAATCACTTTATCTCTGGTCGTTGCAAAGGATGGCAAATATTCTTCGGCTTTTTCGCGTTCTACAAAACTAAAATGAACCGTTTCAGAAAAACCTGTATGGCAGAGCACATCCCTAACTTTCCGCAATAAAGTTTGCTTGGCTGTGATTTGCACAGGGCGAACAGAAGCAATAGGAAAAACTGTTGCAACCTTTTCGAAGCCATCGACTCGGGCAATTTCTTCGATCACATCTATTTCTCGTGTCAGATCGGGACGAAAACCGGGCACTTCTACCTGCAAAGTTTCGTTCTTTAGTTCTCCTTTGACCTTCAATCCCAACCTAGAAATAATTTCACAGATTTGTTCTGCACTAAAACCAGCACCCAGCACTTGGTTAACACGTGATACTCGCAACGATATCTGAATGTTCTCTCGAATTTTTGGATAAATATCAATCCTTCCTTTGCAAATATTTCCCTTTGCTAGTTCTTTAATCAAGCAAGCTGCACGAGCCTGAGCGGTGATGACACCTCCCATATCCACACCTCTTTCGAATCTATAGGAAGAATCTGATCGTAAACCATATTTTTTTGAACTTTTTCGAATCGTAGCAGAATCGAAGCACGCACTTTCCAAGACCACATTTCTAGTGCTATCAGTAACCTGACTGTTGGCCCCACCCATGACCCCAGCAAGAGCCACTGGTTTTTCCGCATCGGCAATAACCAAAGCATCTGCTTCCAACTTAAACTCAAGACCATCTATGCTAGTAAATGGTTCGCCTTTTTTTGCGTTTCGAATTATGATTTTATTTCCAGAGAGCAAATCTCGGTCAAAAGCATGCAGAGGTTGGCCGTACTCCATCATCACAAAATTGGTAACATCAACAATATTATTAATGGGTCGCAAACCAACTGCCAGCAATCGATCGCACAACCATTTAGGAGAAGGACCAGGCTTGACATTTTCAATTACCAAAGCCGAATAGCGAGGGCATAAATTTTCTTTCTGGTTTTCTACCGTTAAACTGTTTGCAATAGGTATCTTTCCCCAATTTTTCTCCAAAAATGCCAGTGCATCGGGAGGAGTAAAAGCCCTCTTCATCAATGCAGAAACTTCACGAGCCACACCCAAATGCGACAAACAGTAACCCCGATTAGGAGTCACATTCAATTCCAAAACATCGCCTCTTTCTTCATCGAGCAACTCGTGGCTCTCAATTTCTAAACCCGCCATAGTGAGAATATGGCCCAGCTCTGCCACAGGCGCTTCGATATCTGTATATTCTTTCAGCCAGCTTACCTGGACCTTCATCTTTCTCCTTTACTCACTAACATGAGAGACAATAGATCTATACTCTTAAATCTGATAAGTCTCACTACCTTTTAATAACCCACTAACATTTTTCTCCGCCTTGTGGGGATTATAGGTGAAGCGTTTACAAAAATCTACGCTATCTCGACATTGTATTTGCTTTTGTTATAGGATATCAATGGCTTCACATTCTCTATTCGACCTAGCCCTATGAAACTCACTGACGCACGAATTCTGACTTTGCTGAAGAAAAAAATCCGCCGTCCTATGAAAATCTCTGAACTTTCCAAACACTTGGGAGTAACGGATGCGGAACACCGTGAATTCCGCAATCGAATCAAAGAAATGTCGACTCAAGGGACGCTGGTAAAGATCCGTGGCGGTCGTTATGGTCTTCCGGACGAAATGAATTTAATCACTGGAAAACTACATGGGCATCCAAACGGATTTGGATTCGTGATTCCCGACAAACACCACGATACCAATGATGTATTTATTCATCGGAAAAGCATGAACGAAGCTATGCATCAAGACCACGTTTTGGTGCGAGTAGAATCTGAAAAAGAGCCTGGCCGCCCCGAAGGTCGCGTCATAAGAATCCTGCAGCGTAATACTGTAAATATAGTTGGTGTCTATGAAACCTTTGGTCGCGACGGATGGGTCATTCCCACAGAAACCAAATATTTTCACGATGTGTTCATACCAGGCAAAAATCGGAAAGACGCTAAAAATGGTCAAATCGTCGATGTGAGAATCGAGACCTATCCCACCCGCCATCAACCTCCTGTCGGAAAGATCATGGAAGTCCTCGGTAAGTCGAATGATCCTGAGGTCGAAGTGCTATCTATTCTGCGAAAATTTGGAGTCCGCCAAGGTTTTTCACCCAAAATTCTCAAAGAAGCAAAAATGATGGCAAAAGAAAACCGGTTGGACGGTCGCAAAGACTTGACCGAACTCCTTACTTTTACGATTGACGGAAAAAAGGCAAAAGATTTTGACGATGCGGTTTCACTGGAACCTATGGGTGATGGGTATCGTCTCGGCGTGCATATTGCTGATGTAAGCCATTTTATAACAGAAAACTCTCATTTGGATAAAGAAGCGTTCGAAAGAGGCACCAGCGTATATTACGCAGACGGGGTAATTCCTATGCTACCAGAGATATTATCCAATGAAGCCTGCAGCCTAAAACCAAAAGAGATCCGCCTAACCCTAAGTGTATTCATTGATTTCGACAGTCAGGGTAATTCATTAGCAACGCAAATTTACAAATCATTTATCAAAAGTCGAAGACGGTTCACTTATACCGAAGTTGCCGGGCTACTCAAGAAAGGGAGTAATAAGGAAAATGACTACCCCTTCCTACAAACTCTTACAGACATGTACCACCTGAGCCAGATACTTAGAAAGCGTAGATTTAAAAATGGTAGCGTTGATTTTCATGTGCCCGAACCTGACATTCAAATTGAAGATGGGAAAGTCAAACAAATAGAAATTGTTGAGCACAATGCTGCACATCAAGTGATTGAAGAATTTATGCTAGCAGCTAATCAAGCCGTTGCTCTTAACTTACATGAAAAAGACATTCCTTGCATCCATCGGATCCATGAACCCCCCGATCCAACAAAAATTTTCGAGTTTAAAGAATTCATTTCTTCCTTCGGTTTACGACTTTCAGATTCGGGAAAAATCCGATCGAAAGACTTAAATTCCCTTTTAAAAAAAATTCAGGGCACTCCAGAAGAAAGGGTAGTTAATACATTGCTATTAAGAACCATGAAAAAAGCACGTTACTCCCCTTCGGATCCCGGTCATTATTGTCTTGGATTTACCCATTACGCACATTTCACCTCTCCCATCCGCAGATATCCAGATTTAATCGTCCACAGAATCGTAAAAAAATACCTGAAACATAAATGCTCAAAAAAAGAAAAGAAAGCTTTACAATCTTCGTTATCTGAAATATCTGAGCAGTCGACGCAAATGGAAATCCAAGCCATGTCCATCGAAAGAGAAATCATAAGCCTTCGACGGGCACAATTTATGATGGATAAGATAGGCAAGACGTTTTATGGAATCATTACAGGAGTTGCAAGCTTTGGATTTTTCGTTGAGCTAGAAAACGTTTTTGTGGAAGGGTTGGTAAAGGTTTCTAGCATCATGGATGATTATTATCTTTTCATAGAAACGGAGCATAAACTGATAGGACAAAAATTCCACCGCGTATTCCAGATTGGAAATCGTGTGAAAGTGCGTGTTAAAGACATTACCCTTTCAAAGCGACAGATCGATTTACAGGTGGTGAGGGAAGCATAAAACCTCTAGGATCCTTGATTAAATGAGTCCCATTATGGTATAACCTCCGTCTACCTGAACCCTTAAATATTGGAAAAACCAACATGGCAACAGTTGAAAAATTACAGGAACATCTTAAGAAAACTCAGTCCAATCTGGCAGAGGCATCTAAAAAAGACGATGCGGGCGAAATTCGCAAACTGAAAAAGAAAACCAAAAGGCTGGCGCGCAAAGCATCAAAAATTACTGCCACCGAAAAAATGGCAGAGCTGAAAAAGAAAAAGAAAAAAGACCGCAAAACCGCATCCGAGTAACATGGCCGCGCCTAGTAAATAGACTAGGACCTTCTACGGCAAACATTAACCATTAGCCACTGGATATAGTTTTCTAACCATCTTCCACCGCCAACGATAGGAACGGAATGGATATCGAACATGTAGCCAAATTGGCTCGCTTGAAACTGACCGATGCTGAAAAAAAACGGTTCTCAAATCAAATGGGAACTATTATTAAATACATCGAAAAACTCAACGAATTGGACACAAAAAACGTAGAGCCTACCGCGCACGTGTTAGGGTTAGAAAACGTCTTTCGCGATGACATAGCGACAAACCCCCTCACCGACCAAGACCCGATAAACGATTCCCCCGCACATAGTAAAGGGCATTACGAAGTGCCCAAGATAATTTAATCCCATGCACCGCACAACCATCACGCAGGCGCGAGAATTACTGCATTCTAAAAAATTATCCTCTGTCCAACTGACGGAGGCCGTGTTTGCACGCATTGACGCGGTTGAAGACAAAGTAAAAGCTTTCGCTCACTTAATGCGCGAGAAAGCTATAGAACAAGCTAAAGTTGCTGATGCTAGAATCGCTAAAGGAGAAGAACTCCCCTTGCTCGGTGTGCCTATCGCTCTGAAAGATTTAATCTGCACTCAGGGCAGTCGCACCACCTGCGCATCAAAAATTCTCGATCAGTTTGTCGCACCTTACAACGCTACCGTAGTCAATCGACTTAATGGTGCGGGTGCCGTGATTGTCGGCAAAACCAATATGGATGAATTCGCAATGGGTTCGTCCAATGAAAACTCATCACATCACACAACAAAGAATCCATGGGCGCTCGATAGGGTTCCTGGGGGTTCCAGTGGCGGCTCGGCTGCAGCAGTTGCCGCTCATGAATGCATTGCCGCGCTGGGTAGTGATACTGGTGGTTCCATTAGACAGCCTGCAGGATTTTGTGGGGTAACGGGGTTCAAACCCACTTACGGACGCGTTTCTCGATTCGGACTGGTGGCGTTTGCTTCATCTTTGGATCAAATCGGACCCATCACAAAATCTGTTGCAGATGCCGCAACTTTGATGAATGTGATTGGAGGAAAAGATGGACGGGACTCGACCTCTGCCGATGTACCATTACCCGATTTCACAAAAGCGCTGAATCAGGATGTCAAGGGCATGAAACTTGGCATACCGAAAGAATATTTCACCGGCGACATGCAACCAGAAGTTGAAAAAGCCGTTCAAGAAGGCATTCGCACTTTGGAATCTCTTGGCATGCAAACGGTGGAGGTTTCTTTACCGCATCTCGATTATGCGGTCGCAGCTTATTATATAATTGCCTGTGCCGAGGCTAGTACCAATTTGTCACGTTACGATGGAGTTAAGTACGGTTACCGATCTCAAAAATCTGAAAACCTCGTCAATATGTATGAAAACACGCGTGAAGAAGGGTTTGGCGACGAGGTTAAACGGCGTATCATTCTGGGAACTTTTGTACTCAGTTCCGGTTATTACGACGCTTATTATTTAAAAGGCCAGCAAGCAAGAACCCTGATTAAACAGGATTTCGAAAATGCATTGGAACAATGCGATGTAATTGCCGCTCCGGTCACCCCCTACCCCGCTTTCAAGCTAGGAGAAAAATTGGATGATCCATTGCAGATGTATCTTGCGGATATTTATACCATTTCTGCCAACCTAGCTGGCATACCCGCAATATCGATTCCTTGTGGTTTTGTTAGCCCAGAAAATCTTCCGATTGGACTACAACTGATGGGCAAACATTTCGATGAGTCAAATCTGATCGCAGTTGGCCATAAATTTCAACAAGCCACTAACTTCCACACCCAACAAGCTCCGCTTTAATTTATATCTAGATTCAAGCTACAGGATTAGTTTAAAATTCAATCTTCCAATCTTTTAATTTGTGAAGGGATGGATAGTGAGTAAGATCAAAATGAATGGGCGCAACAGAAATATACTTTTTAGCAATCATTACACAATCAGCGCCCTCTTCCGTTTCTTCAAAAAGCATTTCTCCAGCTAACCAGTAATAGGTTCTACCATGCGGATCTTTCCTACAATCAAATTCTTCTATAACCCGTGATTTTCCCTGTCGAGTTATGGCAACTCCGGCGAATTCAGATTCGGGAACCGAAGGCACATTGATATTCAAAACAACACCCTTGGGCAAACCTTTTTCAAGCAATTGTGGAATAAATTTTCGAGTGAATTTTGCCGCCGGTTTAAAATCCGGATTTTCATAAGTGTTCAAAGAAACTGCGATGCTGGGGACACCCATGATCATCGCTTCGGTGGCCGCAGAAACCGTGCCTGAATATAATGCACATATACCAAGGTTGCCACCCATATTGATTCCGGATACAACCAGTTTTGGAGGTTCTTCTAGCAAAACTGTGATTGCAAGCTTGACACAATCTGCAGGAGTTCCATTGACGGCATAGCCTATGAACTCTCCATCTTCCTTCACTTTTCTTATTTTTAGAGGTTGGGCCAAAGTAATGGCATGGCCCATAGCACTCTGCTCAGTTTCGGGGGCAACGATCATTACATCGTCCAGGGTTAGGAGTTCTTTACGCAGAACACGCAAACCCTCAGCATTAAATCCATCATCATTACAAAGCAAGATCATAAAAAACTTAAAAAAGAAAAATGGGGCGCTACCTATCGGGAACGCCCCACAAAAAAATATTCCAAGCGAGTAATTAACTTAATTTTAGTTGTTCTTTTCGAAATATTCTTTCGATCCTTTAGGATCAGCCTTCATGCCATCGGAACCCTCACTCCAATTAGCAGGACAAACTTCGCCATTTTTCTCATGGAATTGAAGCGCATCTACCATTCGTAAGGCTTCGTCAATATTTCTACCTAGCGGAAGATTGTTAATCAATTGATGTTGCACCACTCCATCCTTATCGATCAGAAACAAGCCACGAAACGCAATGCCCGCTTCGTGCATAACGCCATAATCGTAAGTGATTTTTTTGTTAACGTCTGCAACGAGGGGATATGCGATATCGCCCAGTCCGCCTTCTTTACGGTCGGTATTTCTCCAGGCCAGGTGTGAAAAATGACTATCGATAGAAACCCCAAGCACTTCCGTGTTCCTTTTCTTGAATTCATCCATTTTCTTACTGAAGGCAATAATTTCAGTGGGACATACGAACGTAAAATCTAACGGATAGAAAAATAAAATGACATACTTTCCTTTATATTCAGAAAGTTTGATTTCTTTAAAACTGCCATCAGGCATTACCGCTTGTGCTGTAAAGTCTGGTGCAGGTTTCGCAACTAATGCAGACATGTTTAACTCCTAAAAATAAAATCAGTAATATATGGTGGCCTACTCTACCATAGTTTTCCAGAAGCATTCAATTACCATAAATCAGCAAAAACAAAGCCCTTTCTTGACACTTCTTAGCCCTCTTCTTACAATGAATCTCGCACTATGCCATTGTTTTCTCTTAACTCTATTCGATCGGCACTATATTTATGGAAATTTTATTTATGGGTACCGGCACCTCCACAGGTGTTCCTTCCTTATGTTGCACCTGTGAAGTTTGTCAATCAGAAGATATTAGAAACAAACGCCTGCGAGCATCGATTCTGGTCAGGCAAAATGGCCATTCGATTCTAGTTGATACATCTACAGACCTCAGGCAACAATGCCTGCGTTACAACATTCGAAATATTGATACCGTGCTATATACCCATCATCATGCGGACCATGTACACGGAATCGACGAATTGAGAAGTTTTAATTTCTTCAACAAAACCGCTATTCCATGTTATGGCAATCAGCATACGCTGGAAAATCTGAAAAAAAACTTCAGTTATATTTTTGGTGTTGCTGAACAAATTGGTGGTGGAATTCCGCAATTAATTCCCCACACGCTTGAGGATAAGACTTATAAGTTTGGAGATATCCCAGTTATCCCGTTGGATATCTGGCACGGAAAATTGAACATCAATGGATTTCGTTTTCACGACTGTGCTTACATAACAGATTGCAGTGGCATCCCAGAACACACTATGAAAAAACTAAAAGGATTGAAACTGCTAATCCTGAATGCCTTGGGTTTCAAAGACCATGCGACTCACTTTAATCTCAGGCAGGCCTTAGAAGTTGGAGAAAGAATTCAAGCGGAACGAACCCTCCTCACCCACATCAACCATCAATTCGATTTTGAAAAAGTCTCTCAAGAGTTACCCGAAGGTGTAGAACTCGCCATCGATGGAATGCGAGTGAATTTATAGTAACCATTCTCGTAAAATCAGTCACAAAAAGCAGCGGTAGACCGATAAATTTTATTCAAATTTATAGTTTCCATATATCAAACATGATTTCTGAGTATGAGTTCCTTGGGGTACGGATTCAAGTATACCTGCCCCATCAAGTATTCGATTTTATACTTATTTACTTGATGGCATATTAAAGTAACTGGAACTATTAAGGGAAGTAGCCCTTTCCGATAATCTTCAATAGTGCTTAAAATATTCGCTTTCTCACCTTTAGTTAAGGTTTTTTTTAAAAAACCCATCATGTGGAGCAATACATCCGTATTTTTTTTTTGTGTGGCCTTGAAAGTAAACGCTTCCATAAAAATTTTTCCATAAATTTCCTTGAGTGCTTCTTTACTTATTGCCTTTGGCTTAGCAACCAACTGTCCTAACGCCTCATAATGCTTTCTACTATGAGCAAGGAGTAGAAATTTTTGTTGCGTATGAAACTTTACTAGTGCTCCTAAAGAAAAATTCTTTTTATACAGAGTTTGCAGCCTATAAAAACTAAATACTTTAACTATAAAGTTTTCGCGAATTCTTGAATTATTCAACCTTTCTTCATCTTCAGTTGGAACCAAGGGAAATTTTTGGATGAACTTAGCGGCGAACATGCCTGGTCCATACCTTACTTTATTGCCACCAAACTCCGCATGGACTGGAACTTTACCTAATCCACATGAAGGAGATTGGCTTTTAAAGATGTACCCACAAAGTTCTTCACGGGTTAGTGCGTTGATGCGGTCCTCAATATATTTTTGCATTGGTTTGGTCCAGTCGGTCTGGGTCTTCTTACTAATCATCTGTGTTCTTTCAAGGTTGCCGTATAGAGCCACGGTTTCCCTAGGAACACCCATCCCTACCTCCATCTCAGGACAAACTGAAACGCATTCAAAGTATTTTGCAAGAATCTCCCGAACATAATGATTTTGCTTATGGTCTCCGTTCCATCTGACTTTTTCACCTATCAGACAACTGCTGACCCCAATTTTTATTTTGCTATCCATGCGTTCGTGATTTCTTAAGTTAAACTTAATTTTTGATTCATATTAGGATACACCCAAAATTCATAAGCCTTTTATCATTTCATTACCCTTCCTCACCCAAAGATGTATAAAACACTAATAATTAATATTTTGCGCGGCCCATTGATCTAGCGAAATTAAAGTATAATATGTATATTAGAAATTCATAAAAATAGAATCTAGAAAAGGTTTAAAGATTTTCTAAAAATTTTTCGTAAATTTGATACTCCCATTATTCATATGCCCCGCTAATCTATTTGTTTGAGGTAACTATGAGCAATTTACAAATTTTTGATATTACTGGAATATTTTTATTAGCTCTGATAATAGGCGGAATGTTCTTTTTTGCAGCCATCATGACGCCATTGGTGTTTACAGAACTTCCTCCTGAAATCTCAGGGCCGTTTATTCGAAAAGCGTTCCCAGTGTACAGCCAGGCTATGGCAGGAATGACACTTGCTGCAGCTTTATTCCTATGGGGCTATTCCGAATCAGTTTATTTGATTTCTGTTACAGCACTCTTTTTATGGGCATGGTTATGGTTGATGCCCAGAATAAATCGCTATCGAGATGAGCAATTAAAAGGAAATGAAAAAGCTGAGAAAACTTTCAATATCTTACACCGATTGAGTGTGGTGGTAAATTTAGCGCAGATGGGGGCGATTGGGTTTGTATTATATAGAGTAGTGACTCAGGCCTGATTTAAAATTATTTTTTTAGCTGACATGGTTGATTGCAAATATCAGATTAAGCTATGAATTTTAATTTTAAACACCATTCATTCTTTTGTATGACTTATCTGCTGATCGCGGTTTTTTTGATCAGTGGTTGCCAAGGTATACCAAGAAAAACGTCCCCAGAGCTACAGGTAGTACCCCATGTTGACATCCAACGTTACCTAGGCAAATGGTATGAGATCGCGCTTTATCCAAACTGGTTTGAGGAAGGGTGTTTTCGTTCCACCGCATTCTATGAAAAATTAAACAACGGGCAAATAAAAGTGACAAATCGATGTCGCATGTACGCCTCGGACGGAGAGTTGAATGAAGCTATTGGTAAAGCCAGTATCGTTGACAAAAGAACCAATGCCAAATTAAAGGTTCAGTTTTTTTGGCCCTTCAAGGGAGATTACTGGATTATCGATTTAGACAAAGATTATCAGTATGCTGTAGTAAGTGAGCCTGCCAGACAGTACTTATGGATATTAAGCCGGTCTCCAAAGATAGATAACCAAACCCTGGAAAAATTGAAAAATAAAATCCGTGAAAAAGGTTTTAATCTTAGTTACTTAAAAAAGACTTCAAGGTAGGTTTAAAATAAAAAATATCCAGGGGTAGCTTAGCTAGTCAAAATCAAAATCACGCAAAGGTTTTTCAGAGGAGCGGTCAACAT
>CAZMBO010000006.1:28905-49767 GCA_964564655.1 uncultured Nitrospina sp.
CTTAGCTAGTCAAAATCAAAATCACGCAAAGGTTTTTCAGAGGAGCGGTCAACATGTTTGAGGGATTCTTTTAACTTCTCATCGAGAAGCCGACTACGTTCCTTCTCAGTTGCTCTGTTCTTTTTAAAAAGGCTTTCTTTTTCTTCTTGCTGGCTTCCCAGATCATTCACCATATCGGACAAAGAAGGCATTGGTTTTTCTTTCTTCTCTTCCCAAATCACTTCACCGGTCTTTTTATCTACCTGCAACTTTGTTTCGCAGCAGGGACAAACCACTTCTAGAGCTTTGGATCCCATAACCTTTTCGGCCTATTAATGGATTAATAACTTGCCTCCTTCACGGAAGCCGTTAATAATTATAACAGTTTTTTATTTCACAAAAAAACCTCAAAAAAACCGTGAACGGATTCTTTATAACAGGTACCGATACCGGTATTGGCAAAACAGTGGTGACTGCCTGTCTGGCAACATTATTTAAAAACCAGGGCATGGATGTCGGTATTATGAAACCGATTGAGACAGGCGTGGATCCAGCATGTAGTTCCTCTGCTAATTCCGACGCAAAGTTTCTTATGGAAAGCTCTAGCAGCACAGATGCAGAAGATGAGGTCTGCCCTTATCGACTCAAAACTCCGGCATCACCCTACCAATCTGCCCAAATCGAAGGCACCCAGATACAACCTTCCACTATTTTAGAGAAATTTAAAGTTTTACAATCGCGTCATAATATGATGTTGGTTGAGGGAATAGGGGGATTATTGGTTCCGATAACCCACCGATACAGCGTTGCGGATTTAGCTCTTGAAATAGGACTGCCCCTTATCATAGTCAGCCGCCTTCGAGTTGGCACCTTGAACCATACTTTGCTAACTATCAACGCGGCAAAACAACATGGGTTAAAAATAAAAGGAATTATATTGAATCGACATGCAGCCGGTGCCCTAAACGATATTGAAATAAAGCAAGGAGAACTGATTGAAGAATTTTCTAATATTCCTATCCTAGGGACCTGCCCTCACCTTGAAGATATTTCCGCAGAAGGCATACAAGAGAGTTTGCCTAATATTCGGCAAGCATTTGAAAATGGAATTTTTTAGCTAAAGGATCCTAGCTTCTTCAGATCCAGTCTGATCAAGATTTAAACTCGTAGCCTTTTTCCCGGTGGGTAATAATGTATCGTGGTGATTGCGGTTTCTTCTCAAAATACTTCCTGAGGCGAGCAACAAAATTATCGACAGTACGTGTTTCTGTTTGCGGATCGTATCCCCACACTTTTTCCAAAAGCTCCTCACGCCTAACAATATTATCTTTTTGCGAGACCAATAAACGCATCAACAATGCTTCTTTTGCTGTTAAATAAAACTCCCCTGAACTGCCCTTAGCCCTACCGTTGACAAAATTGATCCACATATCACCAAAATGAAACACTTCTTGATCATGAACTGGCTCTTTATACCATTCCCATCTACGCAGGATACCTTTCACCCTGAGTAACAGTTCTGGCAAATGAAATGGTTTGGTTAAATAATCGTCAGCCCCAGCCTCAAGACCCAATTCCCTATCCTCGTCGGAAGATTTCGCGGACAGCATTAAAATAGGAAATCGTAAATCTGTATTGCGCACTCGTCTGGCAACTTCAATGCCGTTTAGCTTAGGCAACATAATATCGAGGATCATTAAATCAAAAGCTTGCTCACCTAGCAATTCAATAGCTGATTCGCCATTGTCCACCAAGGACACGATATAGCCCTCGCGTTCCAGATTAAACTGAAGTCCTTTCGCAAGATGCGATTCATCTTCTACTACCAATATTTTTTTTGCATCAATCATTAAATTTTATTTTTTGAAATACCTTAATCAAACAGTCAGACCACGGCTTATTGGGAGAGATACGGTAAATACAGATCCCTGCCCACGCCCTGGACTCATGACCTTGAGTCTGCCTTTATGGTTTTTTACAATTTCATGGGAGATAAACAATCCTAATCCCGCACCCTCTATATTTTGAGTATCTTTATTTTGCACTCTGTAAAACTTTTTAAAAACTTTTTTCATATCCTTTTTTTCAAACCCAATTCCATTATCCACAAAATCTACATCCCAAAACCTTCCTGTCCTATGCAAATGGATTTTAAGTGAGGAACCCACAGGAGAATAACGCAAAGCATTACCAATGAGATTATTAAAAACCATTTGTAGAGCCTTTTTATCCAAAACTAATATCGGGGAAGCTTCCAATTGTAATTTTACTTCGCATTTCTTTTCTTCGAACTGTCGTTTATGATCATTTACCACCTCAGTTAGGAATTTCCCAAGATCTATTTTTTGGGTCTGCAGTTCCATACTTTTTGGGTCGGCTTTACTAGATTGCAAAATGTTTTCTATCAACCCGGAAAGACGGGTCGTGTCTGATAACATCGTCTCGATAAAATCTTTACTATCCTCTTTAGAAACATCTTGATATTTCAAAGTCTCAAGATAAAGCTGGATAGATGCAAGAGGAGATTTTAATTCATGCGATACACTGGCAACAAAATTACTTTGCATCTGGTTCAAACGGTTTTGTTTATTCCAATAGACAAAAATAACATAAACACCAGAAAGAATAAGCAGCATAAGGAAGCAGCCTTCAAATAAAATTAACCATTCTACTTCAGCCGTAAATAAATCGGGACGAAGTTCTTGGGCAAATTCTTTTATAGAAAGGTTATTTTCAAGGTACCAGTTTATCCAGACGGCCATGAGAACGATCCAAGCAATCTGCACCCCAATAAAAACCATGATGGGGTGGAACAATGCCCTCAACTTATTCATCCGACAACTCCATAATATTTACACCAATCAGTTCCCATATTCTCCATTTTTCATCAATGCCTGAGACAAAAGAGAAGTCCGATTAGTCATTTAATTTAGACTCATGACAATGGGCAATATTACATAAGTTTTACACAGGAACTTCCTAAAATAAGGATAACATATAGCAGTAAAAATAATTAATTATAGAGGCTTTAAATGACGACTGAATCGACTCCAGGTTATCTACTTAAGTTCAACCCAATTGCTCTCACTCACTTTATCGTAATTCACGGGATGGCATTGTTTGCCTTTTTTCCTTTTGCTTTCTCCTGGAGTGCTGTTGCTTTAATGTTTTTCATGTACTGGTTAACAGCATCGATAGGAATTTGTCTGGGTTATCATCGTTATTTAACTCACCGCGGTCTTACTCTACCTAAATGGCTGGCCTATTTTGTTGTGTTTTGCGGAACCCTTGCTTGTCAAAATGGCCCCATAAAATGGGTCGGACAACACCGAATGCATCATGCGGGTTCAGATACTATTGAAGACCCGCATAGCGCAGAAAAAGGATTTTGGTGGTCTCATGTTACCTGGATGTTGTTCTCTCATTCTAAGTTTGATGATAAAAAAATTCTAAGCGATTACACTAAAGACTTCAGCAATGATAAATTTTATAAATTCTTAGATAATTACTTCATCATAATCCAAATCGTTTTCGGCCTCATCCTTTTGAAGATCGGTGGATTTCCCTGGGTTGTATGGGGAGTTTTTGTCCGCTTAGTAATTACATACCATTCCACATGGCTTGTAAATAGCGCAGCCCACACATTTGGTTATGTCACCTTTCCGCTTAAGGACGACCTTTCCACTAATTGTTGGTGGGTGGGGCTTTTAGCTTGGGGAGAAGGTTGGCACAACAACCATCACGCCTTTCCCAAATCTGCCCGTCACGGGCTTCGCCCATGGGAAATCGATATGACATGGTGGGTTATCTGCTTCCTGGAGAAACTTGGCTTGGCAAAAGATATTAAGGTGGCAACGTTGCTCCCCAACCCCGCCCACGAGAAAAATGAGAGCTTAGAACCCGCATTCATAGGGAAAATTGTGACCCAAGCTGCTTAATCCTCTCGGATTTCGGTCAATCGAAATTAAAATCGATATGATAGCCCGAGTATTTTCTCATGTTGATGACTCGGGTTTCGAAAATAAGGTATTGACCTTTTATTCCTGTCAGTCTGTCTTCAAATTCCGGGATCTTATCAAGGTTGTGGCTAGTTATTTTTTCCGGTACGGATTCCACCGGGTAAACTAGGTTTTGAACTTTTTCGTTTTCGAGGGCATAGCATTTTAAGTCTTCCGGGAACAATTGATGAGCTTTCTCGCGAAATTCAAATAAATCTAAATCTTCATATTCCCCTTTCAGCATTTTTCTCCAATTGGTTTTATCTGCAAAATTTTTTGAGACAGCAACCTCGATTTTCCCAGAAAGAATTCGCTCCGGCACTTTGGCAACAATCAAACCTTTAACAGCGCCCTGATCTATCCAGCGATCAGGAATATTGTAATGTCGGGTAATCCCTACCTTTACTCCACTAGTCAAAGACAGATAAACAAAATGATCAATATTGCAATGGGCTCTCCAAAACTCTTTCGCCGCTTCATTACCGTTTTCATGCTCGCACAATTCAGGACGAACTGAGCATATTGCATTTTCGGGTAAATCGCGAGAACAGATAAAACAGTAACCTTGGTCATAGGACTTTTTAGTTTTTCTTCCACACTCAATACAGGTAATGATTCCCTGCCATTCGATTTTCAATTTACTCCCGATATAAGAATTCAGAGAATGAGATTCCTTATTCAGACATAGAAAATACTGGATAGGAATTCCTAGTTCCACATTCATTTTGCGAACTTGTCCAGATAATTTCACGAAAGGGGCTCCTGTTATAAAAATTTAAAGACCATTTCTTTTCTCTGATCGTGCTAAAAAATAGTCTAACGCAAAAACAGCAAAAAAAACTATAATCACCACTGTTTGAGAATCAAATATGAGAAAGCTGGGGAAAAATAATAAAAGATAGAAAAAAATCCGCACCAATTTGTTCCTTGTTATTTGTGGCATATCAAATTATGGACCGTAGCTAACTCTTAGCAAAATATAAGCCCGCCTAACTTCAAAATACCGGAAAAAATTCTAAAAACTACTCTCAATTGAGCTGCCAATGAAAAAGTAAATATGTCTAATTTGTTCAAATTAAGTATTTTTCTACATTGGCATCTATTTTATTGCATTTTAAGGCTTGAAAAGTTCATAAACATAAGAGAAACTATAGCAGTTAAGAAAAACGATGACCTTTGAACTTGCAAGAAAAGGGAAATGCTTAATGGAAGACCTAACAATATCTAAAGGCTGGTTTCAGGACAACGATGGTGAACCTACAATAATAAAGAAAAAGTTTTGTGAGCACAAAGCAAGCACTGTAACTCTCGATTATGATGTAGGCATTGAGTATTGTTCATTCTGTGGTGCTTTGGCCCATTATAATCCCGATATTGATAAGTTGGAATGGGTACTTCCCGAATATTTACAAAAACAAAATTACAACTAATTAAAATATGGGAAAATCAATTTCCCTTTAAATTATAAAAGCCTCGATTAAATAATCGAGGCTTTTTATTTTGCGCTCTCTGCCAACTATTAAATCCAGTCGATACTTTCAACTAAATAAAAATTAAAAACGACTTAAAAAATAGCATGGAGATAACGGCAGTAAATGGAATGGTCGTTACCCACGAAATAAGTATCATCTTAATAATCCCAAGATTTAAAGTGGGCAGACCCCGGGCTAGCCCCACTCCTATCACGGAGCCTACCAGAGTATGTGTTGTAGAAATTGGAAGACCCATTTTCGAACATATTAAAACAACGGAAGCCGCACCAAATGTAGCACAGAAACCCCTAGAAGGCGTAATATCAGTTATATTTTCACCCACCGTTGCCATCACCCGATAGCCCCAAACCATCAGACCAAAGACAATGAATCCCCCGCCAAGCCCCAGAATCCAAATTGGCATTTCCACCTTCATCTCTACAGCACCGTTTTTCAGAATCGAGACAACAGCCGCTAAAGGGCCTACTGCATTGGCCACATCATTGGATCCATGCGCGAAAGCAATATAAAACGCAGTCAAAACTTGAAGATACTTAAAAAGATCTTCTGTAGTGTTGAACTGGTGCGTAAAATCTATTGAATCATCATCAGGAATAAAACGAACTAGTATCTTGGATATAAAGAAACCTACGACCCCCGCCACCAAAGCAACAAATAAAACCTCAGGAAATGTGTAATGCAAGTGTAAATTTTTTAAACCCTTATAGAAAATGGCAATCGAGAGAATAAAAAATACGACCGCCACAATAAAAGGCAGCAACTTTTTAGCATGGGCTAAAGGTCTTCTTGTGCTAAAAATTGTTCTATTAATATATTGAAATACCAGATAAGCAAACAATCCACCCATAACGGGAGAAACCACCCAGCTCAATACTACATTACCCATCTTTCCCCAATTCACTATATCAATTCCCCCTGCAATCACCCCAAACCCAAGCACCCCCCCAATAATAGAGTGGGTCGTGGAAACAGGCCAACCCAGATAACTGGCAATATGGAGCCATATTGCAGCTGCCAACAACGCAGAGATCATTCCATAGACTAATTGATAGGGAACATCCGCAAAAAAGGAGGTATCTAACATCCCTTTTCGGATAGTATCGGAGACGTGACCACCAACAAAAAAAGCACCTGCAAATTCTGCCACTGCAGCAATTAACATGGCCTGCTTAAAGGTCAAGCTTTTGGAACCAACACTAGTACCCATTGCGTTTGCAACATCGTTGGCTCCAATATTACAGGCCATGTATATACAAGCTATGACTGCAAACGAAAAAAGGAAGGTGTCTAAATCCAAACCTGGCTCCTTAGCCTGGATAAAATAAAGGGATTAATTAAATTACTGAGAAAGGAATACTCTGAGAGTTTTACCAATTTGTTCTGTTTTATCTGCAACGGCACCTAGCTTTTTGATCACTTCATTCCAGAGAAGCAAATCGGAGGCATCAATCTGGCTTCCCAATGAGAAAAGCTGCTGCGCTAGTTGAAATTGTTTACGGTCGGCCTCCCACTCTAAGGTACCTAAGACCTTAGTCGCCTTTTCTACTTTTTCGGCCTCTGCGCCACCAAAGGAAGACTCTAATAATGCTTCAAGTTCTAGAATCAAATTACAGCCTTCATATGCTGTTTTAACAACATGCTCCACCAAATCTGCAAGAGGAGCTTTAATTTTATCCGGGGTATTGAGGTTTTTTATCCTCATCAGAACAGCCAAGTCTTCTACCGCATCTGCAATATCATCCTGAGCGGATAACAAATGCATGAAATCTTTTTTGTCAACTGGAAGGAAAACAGTTTGCCTCATATGGGTGCGAATATCATCCTTGATCATGTCTGCTTCGTGTTCTAATTTCACAATCAATTCTGAGACTTGTGTAACCTCCTCATAATCTCCTTTCCCTAGTGCCTTGAAAAGTGGATCGATTTGATCAACACATGCTCGAACCTTATCCATATGACTCCCCAATGGCTTGAAAGGGGATTTCGAAAACATCGATAAGATGGATCTCATTTACACCTCAAATTTAAAGAAACAAGCGAGACAAATTTATTCTATTTAATCAATAATTGCAAGTTGGATCGGCGCAAACACTAAAAATTCTATCTCCCCATAATGGAGAACCAATCTTCCAGACGTTGTATTTGCAGGTAGGAATTAGATTGGCGCACATCACCCATTTGCCCTGAAGGACTCCCGCCGTAGTTATGCCCAGGATACAATATAATATTATCCTCAATCTTGGATAAACGCCGCGTTAAGGTATGAAATAATTCTTCACTATTCCCTCCTGGCAAATCTACCCGACCACACCCCTGTAGGAACAATGTATCACCAGCAACAAGACTATCTGCGACTCGAAAACATTGCGAGCCTGGGGTATGCCCAGGAGTATGAAGACATTTTATATCGATGGAACCTACTTTAACAATATCCTCTCCATCCATTTGCTTCATGTCCGACATGGAAATCCCAGTGACCTGTTTGATCCCATCAGCTTCACGCTTGTTAACATAAACCGGTATAGGATGCTTCTCCATCAGTTCCGCTAAACCGGTAATTTCTATTCCAAAAATCTCCCCGCCGACATGATCAGGATGATAATGTGTCACCAATGCACCTGTCAGTTTCATATCATCTTCTTCTACTACTTTGAGAATACCGTCAATATCCCATGCCGGATCGACCACTACACACTCGCGCGTTTTGGTATCGCCAATCAGGTATACAAAGTTTGCCATTGACCTAGCTGAAGGATTACTCACGCCTATATCAATTCCCGATAACAATTGTTTAAAGTAAATTAGGTTTGTTTCTGACAAGGAATCCTCCTTTTTATTTTTCAGATTTGAGCAATTGATTTAATAAACCCGCCAGTCTAACTCCTGCCTGAATCATGCGCTGGTCAAGAATTTCCCTACTTCTTGACAAGTATTCTTTGGACAATTCCATATTCTCTAATGGATAGGCATATTTTAAAGCCAAAGATCTGGATTCATTCGTCCACTCATTAATGTCAGAATTAAGCCATTCTATTTTTTCTGAGTCCACCAACTTAATATTCAAGCGTTTTGCATATTCTAGAAGACTGCCTTCTCGCCAATGGATCAGGCCGCCATCCCACAAATAATGCAAGTTGACTTTTCTTCCTAAATAAGAAAGACGGATTCTCCCTCCACCACGATCTTTACGATTTCCCAAATGCAAGGGCTGATGCACATCCCCTACAAAATGCACTAGATATTTTAACGCGTCCTTTCTTCTTTTTAACGAATTTTCAATATTCGCTAACACAGCGATGAATTCTTTTATTTTTTCCGTAACACAATTTCCATTAGAGCAATCTCGTGCCTCCTCATAGGTCCATTCACCTGCCTTGACGTTGGTATAATGCCAGGGGCTTTCATGTCTTCTTTTTTGCTTGATTTTATCGGCCCAGTTCGCCACATCCGCTAGATTGTTTATGTTAAACTCTTCAAGGATATATTTTTTAGTTTCAGAGGCTAAATTAAATTCCGCTATATAGCCAATCGTCCGATGACCCTGAGGCCCCCAGCCATGCGCATTATCAAAGTTTATCGCCAGCAAAATTATGACCAGCCAGAGTCTGCATACGAACAAGATTACTTTTCCCTCTTTAGACATTTTACCTTTTTACTTTAAGCTGATGAAAAAAGTGAATTCTTTTTACCACACCGTGAAGTTCTGGGTACTCATTATTTTCTTGTCTTTTTCACTTGGAACCATAGCAGTTATTGCCCGTCTTTTTGACAGCTCTGGGAACTCATCACACAATATAGCAAGACTCTGGTGTCGTCTGCTTTGCGAATGGAATGGTGTAAAAGTTCAAATCACTGGTCTAGAGAATATGCTAACCGATCAACCACAAATATTTGTATCGAATCATCAGGGTTATTTCGATATATTTGCTCTCTCAGGGTATTTGCCAGTTCAAATAAGGTGGGTTGCAAAATCCAGCCTCTTCAAAATTCCATTTATGGGTTGGGCGATGAAAGCAGCGGGTTACATCCAGGTAACTAGGTCTGACCGAAAAAAATCGTATCAGGCTTTTATAGAAACGGTGGAGAAGGTTAAGGAAGGGTGCTCAATAATTATTTTTCCAGAAGGAACCCGATCAGAGGATGGGACATTAGGACCCTTTAAAAAGGGAAGTAACCTTATTGCGAACCGGTCCAACAGTCCCATGGTTCCAGTAACCATTACAGGAAGTAGCGATATAATTAAAAAAGGTAGCTTCCTAATTAACCCAGGATCCGTCCAGATTATACTATCGCCAGCCGTAACAACCCATCTACAAAAAAAAGATGGCGGGGAGATTTTAAACTCCATCCGTAACACTATTCTTGAAAACCAGCGGCACGCAACAATTAGAAAAGAGCTATAAAATTATCAAAAAAGGTAAGAGACAGCTAACAGTGGCTCGCCTCGCCAAGAACGATTTTGGCTTAAAAAATCTATACTATTAACCTTTCCCATGACGGGTTACTTTTTTTCTTTTTGGATGAATTCCCAAACAGATGCAGGGTGTTCGCGCAAGTCTTCGAGGTCTCTCCAAATAGCACGTATCATTCCAGTTTTATCAATAACAAAAGTTGTTCGGTCGATATATTTAACCATTTCTCCAAGATCCTCTTCTTCTTTAATGACTCCATATTGCTCCGTCACCTTTTTGTGTTCATCGGCAAGAAGAGTAAATCCAAACTGGAAAACCTCAATGAACTGCTGATGTGCATTCACACCATTCCAACTGCAACCTAAAACTTCTACTTCACGAGTTTTAAACTTTCGGTTCCACTCATTGAACCCGACCATCAATCGCGTGTCTTCTGGGCTACTGTCCTGCCTATAAAAAGCCAAAACCACCCACTTCTTATCTTCGAAATCCTTCAGGCTTATCTTTACCTTTTCCTCAGCAGACGGGCTGGATGCACCTGCTTTGTAACCATAACAAGCGGGCAATTCAAAATTAGGCGCACGATCCCCTACTTCTAACTCATCGGGCATGGAATTATCCTCTTTCTCTTAAGCAACTCTAAATATTTTCTTGAGCTATGAATAGCCTTTTCTATATACGACCTACAAGTTGCATAAATTCAAATTACTAGATTATTGAATCTTAATTATAATTTACTATTCACCAAATGCTGCTTTGAGTAGTGGCTCCACTTCGCCTTTTGTTTCCATCTCATCAAGGATATCGGTATCGCCATAGAACTTGCCATCGATGAAAACTTTTGGCAGAGTCGGCCAATTGGTCATTTTTGTAAGAGCCTCACGCTTGGTTGGATCTGAGAGCGCGTTGACCACTTCAAACGGGTAACCGTATTTATTGAAAAACTGAATCGTTTCCACTGTGAAACCGCACTGTGGTGCTTCTTTGGTACCTTTTCCATAAATAATAATTTTATGTGCAGCGATTTCTTCTTTAATTTGATCTTCTACCTCTGACATTATTAGCTCCTTTATTTTTTTTAAACATTTAATAAACGAAATTTATAACCCCCCAAAACCTTATGGGGTGGCTGTTTTTATTTCAGCGGCATGAATTCGACCATCCTGCATGGCTGGGTTCAAAGCATCCTGAACCTTGCGATGGCGATCCATAATGCCTAATTCCTCAAAAGCTGCGGAGGTGACATGAATGATAAAATGGTCACTCATCCCCGTTTTATCCAAAACATTCACTTCCGCATCCGGGACTGCAGTTTTAACTAAATCAATAAGATCTGGAATACTAATCATCTAACTCCCTTTAAAAATTATGTTTAAGCCAATTAACTGTAACTATTTGATTCTAATTCTACCAAAAGGATTTAATGTTTTTCCTCTGTTTCTGAAATATAATACTATAAAAAAAATGTATAAATCATTTTCAATTCATCATTTAACTTATTTACTCACCCTTCCTCCACTTTCATTTTTCAAGATTTGACGAATGCCTCTGAATTTAAGTATAATTTAAGAACCGTTAAGCCTACTTGTGCTATCTAATAGAAGAACAAAGAGTTAATTAAGGGGGTTTTCATGACCGTAACCACAGAATTTGTAAAAATAACGCCAAAAGCCAGTCAAGAAGTCACTAAATTGGTGAAAGCAGAAAATAACCCGGAAATTGGGTTGAGACTCGCAGTAAAAGGTGGCGGTTGTTCAGGTCTGTCCTACGATCTGTCATTCACTCCCAAAGAAGATGGCGACACTATTATTCAGCATGAAGAATTCAATGTCTTTATGGATGCCAAAAGCATGATCTATCTCAAGGGAATGCAATTGGATTTTCAAGATGGTTTACAAGGTAAGGGATTTGTTTTCGTCAACCCGAATGCAACTTCAACTTGCGGTTGCGGTGAATCTTTTTCCATCACCTGATATCTCTAATAGACGAAAACCCAAGGCCTTCACCTAACCGGTAAACGCGCGCACCCCTAGTAGATTCGTTAAACCTATGCAATCCGAAATTCTAGAAGAAATCAACCAAGTCAGGCAGAATTGCGGTTATTTCTTTATAGATGGTTGGAGCATCCTTACTGCTAATGGAAAAGAGACTTTCTCATTTCTTCAAACGCAAACCACCAATGATGCATTGCAATTGGAAGTGGGACAAGGCCAGGCCAGTGCCGTAACCGACCGCCAAGCCCGATTGATCGCCAACTTCTCCATTCACCGTATTGCTGAAAATGAAGCCTGGCTCCTGTCTGAAAATTCGCAAACTCTTTACGACCATCTGGAATCCTATCATTTCCGAGAAAACGTTACTTTTAAGAAAATTGAACAAAGCTTATTAACTCTTCAAGGTCCCAAAAGCACCCTAGTCCTTAAAAAACTTTTCACGTCTCTACCTGAAAAACCCAATGCAGTAGTACGACAGGAGGTGGAAGGAAAACTCTTTGTCATAATAAAGAAAACTCTAACTGGGGAAGAGGGGTTCATACTTTGCTATCCCCGGGATCTAAAAGAAGAATTTTTACAAAAATTTTTGGGCGCAGACAAGAAAGTCTCACCTGTTAAAATCGGGAAACAAACGCAAGAAATCCTTAGAATTGAAGCGGGGATACCAGTCTTCGGAAAAGATATGGATGGCAAAAATATCCTTCCCGAAACAGGTCTGGAGCATAGCTGCGTCAGCTACAATAAAGGCTGCTATATAGGACAGGAAGTAATTGCTCGAATTAAAACCTATGGAGCGCCCAATTTTGCTTTAATGGGTTTGGCATTTGAAGGGCCAATCTCACCCCCTATGAATGGAACTGTTTTCCTTAAAGATAAAAAAATTGGAGTCGTTAAAAGCTCAATCCGCTCTGCCTCTCTTGGTAAAGTGATCGCAATGGCTTACATTCATAAAGACTATCGCAGTCCAGATGTAGAAATGGAAGTCACCATAGACAAGCGACCCTTTAAAGTACAAACCTGTCTTTTGCCTTTCTATCAGGCGGCCACAAGAAAAGATCATTCAATAAGGCTCTTAAACGAAGCTCTGCAAATTTACAAAGAGCAGGAAAATCTTGATAAACCCATTGCCATTTTAAGAGAAGCTATTGATATCTACCCTAGACATGCAGAAGCTTATGAGGCCTTAGGAGTTTTCCTTGCAAAACAAGACAAGCTTGATGAAGCCATTGCTTTAATGAAACGCCTGGCCGAAATCAATCCACAAGAAATTATGGCACATACCAACTTATCAGTTTACTACATGAAACAAGGCCGGATTGAGGATGCAGAAAACGAAAAAGCCGAAGCCACGGCCTTGCAGTTTGAGCAAGCTGTGGAAAAAAATATGGCAAAGAAATTGAAGAAAAAAGAAGAAGAGCAAAAGAAAAAAGAAATGGAAGAAAGGATTGAAATGTTTAAAAAAGTTTTAGAAATCGACCCTGCAGACCAAGTTGCCAACTTCGGCTTGGGATCTATTTATCTTGAAACAGGAAGATACGAAGAAGGTCTAGGTCCCCTAAATACCGTTGTCGAAAAATTTAAAGACTATTCAGCGGCCTATCTTTTATTAGGCAAAACCCTGGAAAAGTTATCGGAAAAGGAGAAGGCCATTGATATCTATAAAAAAGGAATTGCGGCTGCCTCCAAAAAAGGTGATCTCATGCCCCTAAAAGATATGCAAAATAGAATGAATCAACTATTGCACTCCTCACCTTGACCTTTCACAAATTTCCAAATATCCTCGCCAGGTTTCAAAACTCCGGAATTAATAATTTTTTGGTCGATCATAACCCCGTGATCCCTTAAAAACCAAAACTTCAAAAGCAATTTCTCTTCAGGAGTGGTGTACGCATCTTCCCATTTGATCGTTGATTTATGCGCTGCCACCGCCTTATAAAGAGTTGAAGGGATTTGCAACTGCCTTTTCTGAATAAAGGTTTTATATCCTTCCAATAATCTAGATTGAAATTTTTTGCGATTGATCTTGATCAACTCCGAAACACTAGGCATTTTACTATCGTGATACTCAAAAAACTTTAGTTTGTAATATTGATGAATGGTTTCTAGGCGAAAGTAACAACTTAATTCGCAAACCTTGTCTCCGTAAATTTTACTAAGATATCTTCGGATCAAAATCTTGCCAGCCTGTAGCAAAAGCTTATTGAGCCGTCCTCGCTCAAATAAATGGATGTGAACCGTGCTCAGGTGTTTCACGCATTGGGCTTCGATTTCAGCTTTTATTCTTTGGCAGTCCGGAGGAATACGATACCAAACGATTTCATCACTGATAACCTGCAATGATTGTTGAAAGCTTTCGCTAATTTTATGGTTATTAGAACGTTTTGCCTGCTTGGCAATAGTGTATGCAGCGCCCTTTGAAAACCCAAAATCCAGCAACTGGTCTTGAAAAACCTTACGGCTTCCCATTAAAAACCCGCCCCTCTCTTTAATATGGGCTTTTGCCTTGTTAACGCCTCTCAAAGCAAGGCTCACATCTCTTGGTTTTAAGTCCAATCCCAACTCCTGAGAAAACTTAAAAATTTCTTCAAGCGTTTTATAGCTCAACTTATCAATGAATAAAAATTTTTGAATATTGGCTTCGCTAAACTTGCAAGCCTCGAAAATTTTAATTTTTTTATATTTCGTTTCTTCCCAGTGCTTACGTGTACCTTCTTTCCTCTTAAACTGCGATTGGATTTCAGATCTTGCTTTAAAAAAATAACTTCGCAATAAATACCATTCACTTTCCAGAGTGGACTCAATGATCCAGATATATTTTGGGGTTAACACAGAAAGTTTAAGGGAATCTAGAAGTTTAATTTCACCTGTGGCGAGAATATAATCGAGCAACTCCAAATGGCGCTCAAGAAGGATAGGGTTAATTTGTTCTATAAATTTTCGAAATATCGTTTTCCATCGAAAAGGGTCAAGTTTCTGTTCGGAACCAGTCAACTTCTCTTTCTCTTTTAGTCTTTTCTTAACCCGTTGCAGACCGTTTTTTTCTATCTTTTGGAATAGCTTATCGCGCTCCGATATATCACTGATTTTTATTTTTTTCAGCTGACTAATTAAGGAAGGGATTTTTGAAGAGAATTGCCGATCTAACTCTTCGTAAGAACTTGCATCTGAAAAATAAACTTCAGAAAGTAGATCATCTATATAATCTAAAGAAACTACAACTTTTTTAACTAGCTTTTTATATTCATCAAAATTTAGATTCTTATTACCCGTCTGACAAGACCGTATATCATTTAAATAAACCCTGGCCTTTTTCGTCTCTTCGAGCTGGGAATGTGGGTCATTGATAACATTCAAAAATAGACTTTCAGCACTTTGCAATTCACGGCGTGCAAGAAGTTCAAGGCCTTGTATCATGGAGTCATAAATAAACATAGCAAACCTGTATTTTCCTATTCGGAAACTTTTTATTCTTCCTCAGCCTTCGTGTCATCAGGGAATATTCTTGGGCCTAAGCCCCCTATACTTCTGAGAAAAGTTGAGGAAATAAAGGAAACTTACTTATTTACTTAGAACCCAGGCTCTACCTTTCTTTTGTAGTTTTCAAACCTACTAGTAGTTTCTCCTGGGTTTATTCTTAGCGCTTGCTACTTAGATGCTTTAGAAAAGTTGAAGGATTTTAAATTAACCTTTATTTTTGCGTACTGAGGAAGGGGAGATGATCTGAGTATTTGGCAAAAAAAAACCCAGAAAGTAAGCCAATTAATGCTCACTTCTGGGCCAAGGGCGCTCGCGCCCCAAAATCTGGGCAACTTACTTAACAGTTAACCTCAAAGAACCTTTATTACCTCGGTTCACACTCTGCTGGCGCATTTGCAATCAGGTCGTTTTCCATACTATAAGACAATGAACGATATTCTGGCTCTTCTACTTTAACTGGCTTAATATCCAACAATAAGTTTTCATTTCGCAGAAAAATTGCCAGGATATCAACAATATCTTTATAGAGTCCCCTCTCCGCCTTTCGCGAAGTGAAAATACAAAACAAAGGGCCCCAGCGACCAATATGGTTACGCATAAACTTCTTCATGCTACTGGTTAAAACATTAATGTTTCGTTCTTCATGACCGTTTTGAACTCCAAATGCAGTTCTAAAGCACATGAAAAACATGAAAGCTAATTCGATAGAGAGATGATCGACCCTCTCCTTGGTTCTGTTCCGTGGTTGCTCAAAGCCAAAGGTTTCATAAAATCCACCCAATTGAATCAAAACATCCGTTTGCGACTGAATCCCACCTTCAGTACCGTATTGCATTTCATAAGGAGGGCACTCCATGGATACGGCATGTCCAAATACCCGCACATATTCCTGCTGCACCTGCTTTACCGTCATTTTGGGCAGATATTTGTCAAAACCTTCTATAATAGACTTAACGTGATTCCAGTCTTCTTCATCAACGAGTGCGATATCCATTGGTTCCAGTAATGATTTGGGCCGAAAAAATTTTCGGTTCCAAGGATAACTGAATGCACTAGAAAGGATATCGTAACAACGGCCTCTTGCCAGTTGCAAAGATATTCGCTCTTCTTTCAACTCCTCCAGAGAGCCGGTCTGACCAAGAACCGCCAGCATTGGGTCACTTACTTTATCTTGAGTACCATCTCCCATTTTTCTTAATCTCCATGTTTTCTCAGAAATCTTAAAGCATTAAAAAAACGCCCAAGATCTAAATTGATTCACGCCGCACAGGTTAACCAACACCGGCCCGTAATTCATAAACTTCAATGCATCGATCGCAACCACCATCTTTGCTTTCCCAATCTGGGAAATCAATCTGAATTGCTTCAATTACCATTTCATCACAAATACTCTCAGGGTCATCCACCCAATTATATGTCGGGAACTTGCATAATGGGCAAGGCGATCCTTGAAGGTGAATGAAATCCCGTTCATCTTCCGAAATTTCCCCAGGGTCAACATATTTACTCATCAAGGTATCCAGGTCAGTAGCCATGGAGAGAAGTTCTTCGTGCGTGAACTTATCTGTTACCCAAATCCCTTCGAATATACCCCGTCTTTGCTTATCCGGAATTTTACGGTAAAAATTGTCAAACTCGCGAAAGCGAGCCTCCTTGGGTAGAACAGATACCACACCCATTCGAGCCAACCGGGAGTCAACATACATATTCCATAGGAGTCGAAAACGCGATGTAATAAGATTCTTCACCGAAGGATTGCCAGGGATAAATGCGTCTTCATAGTCAAATTCGGGATCAACCATATCCTTCGCATGCATAAACTCCTGGATTAAAAAAGCATCCAGATCCAAAGCTTCTTCGGGATTACTAAATCGACTCGCGAGAACTCTCATTTCTATAATCGGGTTTCCTGAAACACGGTTAAGAACGTTTGAGCCCTCATCAACTTTGTTAATCGCCCTTTTAACAATAACTTCTTTAATACGCTCTTCAAATTCACGCGCTAGGTCATAAGCGATTTCAGAATTTTCTTCGCCAGCGGACTCAAGAGCTTCTTCCTCTACTTCTTCCTCCGCCAGTTCTAATTCAGCCGTTTCTACTGGAATTTCCTCCAATCCTTCAGCAGGTTCTGCCTCCTGATTTACATTCAATAGAGCAGATTTTCTTGACGTCCGTTTTCTTTTTGGAATAAGGCCTACTGCTTCCAAAGCCCGTAACACATGGTCACCAAGCTTCAATTTTTCCAGAAAAAATAAACGATTTACTTTTTCGAAAGCAATCTCTCTATCATCTTCGGGGAGTTCATAAATGGGATCGGCAAGAGAGTGGAATTCGTCATAATCAGAACGGTAACCTGATCTTTCCAAATGGTTTAGATGCCGGAATACCGATTCTTCCATTAGCTGAGCACTATAACTAACTTTCATAAATCCAGACCAAGTGTTAAAGTCAAAAAATAGAAACGTTTATCCCTAAAAAAGCACATAACCTACCCGCTTTTTATTTCTTTTGAATAAGATAATTTAGCCCCTTTTAAAGGCCTATGTCAAGATAAAAGGCCTTTATTGTTTAGGGGTTACGCACAGGAAAACTCTCGGTAGCATTTTTTTGAAAAACTAAAAGATTTCCAATTACTTTAACTTATTAACCCCTATTTTACCAGATTACGCCTAAACTCTAAAGTCAATAAATACAATATTTTCAAATATTATGGCATCTTTCCAGATTAAATTATTTCTTGAAATTTAGTGTAAATTACTTCTTATCGATCTCATCTTTCAGTTTTTCCATGGCCTTAATGGCTTCCATGATAGGTTCCGGATCCCCGAGATCACGTGCGATTTCTCGCGCATCCTTCAAATATTTATCAAACTCATCAAACCGACCAACGAGTATCTGCATTCTCGCCACCGTCATATTGAATTGGATTAAATTCGACCAGTTCTTTGTTTCGCGAAAACATTCAGCGGCTTGTCCAAAGTATTCTTCCGCGTCATCGTATTTCATATCTTTAAACTTCAAGTTGCCTAAATATGTGAAATCCTGTCCAGCTCCTCGCTGATCCCCCACTTCTTGAGTAAGTTTCAATGCTTTTAAATATAGTTCTTCTGCTTCTTTTCTTTTACCATTACTGAATGCCAGGTTACCAAGATTGCGATAGTCTTCAGCAATTTCAATTTTATCATTCAACTTACTCGAAATTTCAAATGCCCTTTGAAAACCCTCGTTAGCTTTTTCGCGGTATCCCCTCTCCATATTAAACTTTCCAAGATTCCTAAGGTCAGCGCAAATCTCTTTTGGGTCATTGATTTTTTCTGATGTTTCAAGAGCTTTAATATAAAATTTCTCCTGATTGGCTCGTTCTTTTTTCTCAACATAAATCTTCGCTAATACACGACTGTCTGCCAAGACATTGAGGACATCATTGATTTGCTCGGCAATTTCAAAAGATTTCAATGCATATTTCTCCGCACTCCCCCAATCTTCCTTTTGCAAATAGAGATTGTACTGGTTTCGATTGTCTTCGGCCATCTCCCGTTTATTATCCGCACTGGTATTTAATGCCAATGCTTCTAGATAATTTTTTTCGGCACCAGACCAGTCTTTTTTCTGCAAACAGATATTTCCTAAATTTCGATAATCCGCAACAAGACCATTTGCATTGCTTGCAGCCTTATTTACCTTCAATGATTTGTTAACCAGTTTTTCAGCCTTTTCCATCTTTCCCGCAAGAATCAGAACATTCAGATAGTTGGCATATAATTCTTTGAGATCCCCCTGTTCCTTTGATTCTTCTTTGATTTTAATGGCATTACTATAATTCTCTTCAGCTCCCTTAAAATCTTCCTGCTGCAACAAGATACTTCCCAAGTTTCCATAGGCTCCACCAAGCGCTTGCTTGTCACCAGATTGTTCGTGTAAAGCAATCGTTTCCCGCGCCACTTCCGCAGCTTCATCCCAGTTATTGGACATAAACAGCACGTTGCCCAAATCATTCAATAACATCAACTTGAGTTTCAAATCTTTTTCAGATTCAGGTTTTTTCAATTCCTCTCGAATGGCTTGTTTGCGATTCTCAAGGTATTTCGGCTGCGAAAAAATAAACATCAATTTGTCTTGCACTTCCTGAACACTTTTTTGCTCTTTCATTTCTTCATAAAGGTCACTGGCACGCATAAAATTATCTTCAGCCTTATCAAACTCTTCTTTTTTAAGATAAATGTCACCCAACGATTCACATTGCTGTGCAATTCCAGGTCGATTTTCATTTTTCTCCATCAACCCCAAAGAACTAAGATACTGTTCTTCAGCTGCATCCCAGTTTTTCTGCAGACCACGAACATTACCCAGGTTGGCATAACCACGCGCCTCGCCCAGTTCGTCGCCCAATTCCTGCATGGTTTTGAGAGATTTTTCAAAATTTTCCCATGCCAATTCGAGTTTATTTTGATTGAGGTAAATGTTTCCTAGGCTTCCTAGAAGATAAGAGTTTCTGCGTTTGTCAGAATCACCAATTACTTTTAGCGCTTTTTTGAAATACGTTTCCGCCTCATTCACTTTTTCAGGTTGCCCCTCGGCCGACATTTGCAGGTATATACCGGCTAAATTCGCATAACAAACACCAGCAGAGGCCTTATCATCAATTTCCTCTAAAAGAGTCATGGTTTTCTTGATGGTTTCAACCACCTTATCCATGCGCTTCCACTGGAAATATATTTCTTCCAGCTCCTGCAGCTTGGCAATGGCTTTAGTTTTTTGTCCAGTGGAGACAAGCGACTCAAAATTAGCTACAAGGGCTTCCTCGTTTTTCTTTAAAAATAGTGGAGATTTTTTAATCGACTCAATGCGGTCGTCTAGTTGTTTTATTTTTCTTTCATCCTGCTTGGCAGCAGACATGAATTCTTTGGCATTTTCGTAATGCTCAATAGCTTTTTCAGCTTCTTCTTTTTTTAGAAAGATGTTTCCCAGATACTCACTATAAATACCCTGCCCCAGAGGGTCGTTGGCCTCCAGCACAATTTTCATGGCTTTTTGGTAGTTCTCTTCCGCCTTGTCAAAATTGCCCTGATAAAAGTAGACGTTCCCAAGGTTGCCCAGAGAACTTTCAATCCCCTTAACATCCTTCAACTTTTCCATAAAGGTGAGTGAACGAGTATAAAACTCTTCGGCCTTGTCAAATTGTTTGCTCTGAAAACTAATATTGCCGAGATTTCCGAGCACATAGGCCTGACCCGTCTCATCTCCCTCTTTTTCCATTTCCTTTAAAGCTGCCAGAAAACTGGACTCTGCTTCCCTAATATTGTTCTTTTGCAAACTCTCATAACCGAGATTCTCAAGCTTTCTTCCTTCACTCACTTCACTCATAACCGGGCACCACCTTTTAAAATTTTAACGGACTTTTAAATTATTTATCTTTTGCTACGAAATATAAGAATAGCTTTGGCAATAAAATAGCCTTACCATCAACTTAAATATTTCTAACTAAATGAGTTATTGACACTAATTGTAT
>CAZMBO010000007.1:0-2298 GCA_964564655.1 uncultured Nitrospina sp.
ACAAGCGGTAGAAACATTTCGCGATGTGGCCAAATGCAGAAAGATTCGCGATTTCATCAAAACAAGTTTTGGAATCGACCTGGCCATATCCCCAGAAACCTTTTATCAACTTCTGGAGATTGGCCCGATCAATTATATCGAAACCACACAAAGGGATCTGGTTGTCGAGACCATTTCCTTAAAAGATACCCGGCATCCCAATGATCCAGTCAGCATCGGCAATTTGAACTCGGTATTACGCGAGCTATATAAAGACCTGCAATTGTTGCATGAAAGAATCCACAAAGATTTTCCCGATGCTCTATTGATCCGCGACATGCGCATGGAACTGATTGATCGTTGCTTCGATTTCGTAGATCGATTGGAAAGTATGCAGCATAAATGGTCGCTTTTTAGAGGCGGGAGGGTGCGCGATATTGAAAACGAGTTTTCTATACTCTTTCCCAACTCTCCCAACGCCAGGCCACTGGAGAGTAAATTCCCTCTAGTTCGTCACGAAATGGAGCTTTATCAGAGTGTTGCGCGGACAGAAAAAAAATGGCAAGCTCTTGAATTGGACCTTTTCTATATTCTAAGAGAGAATGAAACCAAGGATCTAGGACTGTTGTTACAAAATGCGCAGGAGATGGGGAACCGACTCTGGCAAATTATCTACCACAGCTCTGAAATCAAAATATGTGTGGAATTGCTGGGAATTAACTTTGCAGATATCCAGTCCCTTTTCGATAACGAGATTGTTCCCCTAAACATAAATGGCTAACTCACCCTCTTAGTATTGATGAACTCCTAACCAATGCTGAGAAGCCAATTAATTTCAGAAAAAACTTTGAAGTATTGGGGGAGATTCATTGTCCCCCACTTAGTGGATTAGGATTTGACCTGAAATCCTTCTACTTTGTCCAATAGGAGATGTTTTACTGAGGAATTATTTTGTGCTTCTTTTAGAGCATTTTTACCATCTTCTTTGATTCGGTTGAGACGAAGGTCGAGTCGCAGAAGATTGGTGAAGAGGGGCAAAAACTTCGCTAGGGTTATGGCACCTTCATCTGTTATCTCGTTATCCGTGATGACCAGATTCTGCAAACTCAATAAATTATCTGAAACAGCAATATATTTGATCCCTTCATTACCGATCTTATTATAAAAAAGATTTAGGGATGTCAGGTTAACCAGTACTTCAGACTGAGCCAGCCATTTCGCGCCTTTGGGACCGCAAAGGTTTGTGCCAAATGCTAGGTTAGTCAAAGGACGTAATTTTTCCATCCGCGAGATATCTTTTGCTCCGTATTCCTTAAGATAAGCTGCTGTAAGATCAAGAGTTTTACCGTCTTTGCTCAAGTTCATACTCACAATACCTTCAGTTTCAGAACTGGCCCGATCTTGTCCCATTGCTGCTTTATTGCCGCTATAATCCATTTTGCTTTTCTCCACGCATTCAAGGTCTAAATGAACCCAATAGACCTGAATTATTGATTTATCTTTATGTAGCCCTCGATTATACACTCCTTCTCCCAAGTCACTCAAGAACTACTTGTTCAATGCTGGTAAACTAGAATTAAAGAGGCTAAGGCATCTAAAAACTCTTTGGATGATGGACTGTTCTATTTAAGCAATCCTTTGGGGTTGGTTTTTAATGAAAAATATTCTAATATACGGCATCAATTATTTCATGGAGCGGTTTAATGGCTGGATTATATAGAACAGAAACCGAGATGAGTCTGGGCAATAATGTCATCGTTACGCAGATGACGCAAGCCATTAACTGGGCACGAAAATATTCCTTTTTTATCTATCCCTTCATTACGGCATGTTGTGGAATGGAGTTTATGTCCGTAGCCGGTCCCAGATACGATCTGGATCGAATGGGTGCGGCGTTTCCCCGTTTCTCACCTAGGCAGGCCGACCTGCTTATGGTAGTGGGAACCATCAGTCACAAACAGGCTCCGATTCTAGTCAAAGTTTATAACCAAATGACAGAACCAAAATGGGTGGTAGCTTATGGGGTATGTACCGTCTCTGGTGGATTTTATGACAACTACGCAACGGTTATGGGAATCGATACGTTGATTCCGGTAGATGTCTATATTCCAGGTTGTCCGCCACGACCCGAAATGGTCATAGACGCGCTAATGAAACTTCAAGATAAGGTCCAAGCCGAAACCTTAGAAGACCACGTCAAAGGCCCAGCACTCGTAACCCCCGCAAGCAAACTATAGCCGGCATACTTCCACTAGCAATAGCTCTTTTCCTTCCTCAAGGCAGGGATTTGAGCATGGTTTTTGCGCCCTGCCGTTCAAT
>CAZMBO010000007.1:2398-5358 GCA_964564655.1 uncultured Nitrospina sp.
CTCAAGGCAGGGATTTGAGCATGGTTTTTGCGCCCTGCCGTTCAATATCAGTGAAGTATTTTGATTTCATCATTCGAGTGATTTGCACACGTTTTTCTTGGACAAACTTTTTTAAATCTTCCACGTTTGCAACTTTCAAATTAACCTCTCCATCAGGTCCAATATATTTATTCTTTAAAAAATGGAAATAAAGGCCCAACCGTTTTTGCGAGTCTTTTATCTTCATTTTATAGGTGAGGATCATTAAAGCTTCCCGTTTACGATCGATTCGATATCCCAGACGGGTGTTATCAAGTTTGTTGAATTGTTGCTCGAAGATTGAGAATGCTTCTTCACGTTCGCTTTCGAACTCTTTCAGGTCGGGTAGAACCAATAGTTTCGCTGCAGCGATGTCGAGTAGTAAGGACATAGCCCGCGTTTGTTCACCAAGATAGGCGGCTTCAATTGGGAATTTACGGTTAAGCCGTTCTACCTCTTTTAAAAGCGGTTCCATATTTTTAATTTGGTTTGAGAGTACTTTCAGGTTTTCTTCATCAAAAGGTATTAAAAACCATTGCACTTCTTTGGGGATATCTAAATCTTCTCGAATGGGTCTGGCAAAAAAACGATCCAGAATTTCTGGAAATCTCGGAAAAAAATAAGCAGTTACCGTGTCAGAAAAATAGGGAAAATTTAGTATCAGGAATTTTGGGTCCGAGCGGATATTCAGCCCATAAGCCTCCAACTCATTGGCGGCACCTAGAAATGGTTGCGTTAAATGAAGCGTCTCGTGGAGGTGCGTTGCGTTGCCATAGACACGACTGTCTACCAGAATCGAACCTGGAGAAATTCGTACAGAATCGAAGGTGGTGTGTGCAAATTGCCAAGGTTGCAACAATTCGCCGGACCAGGACTGAATAATAAATTGTTTCAAAGGTGCCGGAGGAAGATTTGGAAGAATGGAATTTAATCGTTGTAATGTTTGCCGCATTCGGTTTGCAGAAAGATCTAGCAGATCATTCGCTTGATGGCATCCATTGCAACCGAAAGCTTTAAATCCGGGAATAAAAAAAACAGTCGGCTCACCTTTGACAAGAAGTTGAACGCTTTTTTTGGCCCCGACTGTTGCGTCAAAACCTTCAACTGGTTTTTTGGGTTTATGGATTTTTATTAATCTATCTAGCTCTCCTAGACCTATTTTTTCTTCAGCAAAAAGAAAGGGAGCCAGACAATGGAGCAGGAGGAAACTCCCGATCATTAAAAAACGATATCGAATCAACAAAAGCTCCGTTGTGTTATGTAAAGATTGCTTTCAGCCGTCTTTAAAAAAGGAGTTAGATTTTTTAAAGATTGTCCAGGGAGATTAATTATTCTGGCTTAATGATATTAAACCGTTGCCAAACGCTGATAACTTTGCGTCCGTTCCTATCTTCTTTGACACCATCCCAGACCGCAAACGCCATCAGAGCGGGGTCAATACGTTTGGCAAAATCTACATCCCATTTTCCTGTTTTAGGCATATCACGAAGAAAGACAACTGACCAGGTTCCATCTTTCCATTCTCCTGAGCCTTCAACATTCTGGTTTTCTGGAGGTTGTGAAGTGATTGTGCCGAAACCTTCTGCATTTAATTCTTCAACAGGATTTTCTCCCGTCGGATTCAATTTAGAAACGGGGTTAGACATGATGCCCCCATAGATCAATGCATCCATATCGACACCCCCACCGGCATATTCGAGGTCATCCTCTGCTTCAAGGGCTTCTTCTAGTCCAGCTTTCCAATGCCAAATGTTCACTGGTTTGTTGCGGTTTCCCATTCCAAAGAAGGGTTCGTTGTGACCATGTGTATGCAAAGTCACTGCTCCTAATGCGAATTGAACCGCAACGCCATCGCGGAAAATATCTGAATGTAACTCCGAAAACGCGTCATGAGTAGGATCGTTCCATTTTATTCGAACAGCAAGTTGTTCGCCATTATTCACTGAGGCAACATTAATAATTTCAATTGCATCACGTCGTGCAGAGAGCGGTCGCAATACCAGATTGGTTGTTTTCACTCCCTCCCAGACAGGACTGAATGGGTCCGTGTTTAGCTCCACACCGATAGGAAAAGAATAAATATCAGTTTCAAACTCTGCATGTTTAAATTCTTTAACAAAATTGGAACGAATGAAATGCACCAAAGCCCAGCGGTCTTCTTCTGGGATGTCGATATAGGACCGCATCGGTGTCCCATCCAGACCGGAGGAAATGGTCCGGAAAATGTCATCCGGTTTATGTCCGCCCTTTAGAGCTTGCGGATTTGTAATATCGTGAACAAACACGGCATGCTTCCAGGCATCCATCAGCGACTCAGCTAATTCGCCATCACCCTTCAAAGAATCTCCATGGCACCGATTGCATTTCCTTTCCATATAAACATTTTTGCCCTTGGCAATTAATTCATCCGAAGATTCAGGATGGGTCTTAGGTATGATTTTTTCGCCCTGTTTCTCATTGTTAAATCGCTTGGAAAAGTTTTTTATGTGATTGATTAGTGCCCAAGTATCTTCCGGAGTCAACGCATCTTTCCAGGCTGGCATGGAAGTTCCGGGTACCCCTTCTACAATAGTCCGATAAAGATCTTCATCTCGCGGTAGGGTTCCGGTCGGTGTTGTGCGGAATTTGAAGATTCCTTTGCGAAAATCCCGCGGCCAAGGGTAAAGATATTCAGTTGCTTTTCCGCCACCATTACCATCTTCTCCATGGCAGAACACGCACATATGCATAAAGATATTACGACCCCGAGCCAAAAAAGCTTTGCTGTCCAGATTTTCGGGTTTGGTCATTCCCATATCATCATGAGCTCCCTGGGTCCGAAAAATACTGCCATCGCTTTTGCCGTGGTCCATATGGCCATGATCCATTTCGTCAGGTTTGGTGCGATATTCATCACCTGAAGCCGCTGGGGAACTTGAATGATCCATCGATCCATGATCCAT
>CAZMBO010000007.1:5458-12752 GCA_964564655.1 uncultured Nitrospina sp.
TGGTCCATATGTTTATCTTCTGAAAAAGCGGTGGGCGCGATCCAACAAACTCCAACAAATAAAACGAATACAAAAACGTAAGATTTTTTATTCAGTTTCATTATCCACTCCTGCGATGCACGTGGTCGTGCCCGGCGGGAAAAAGTCGATACCCGTCAAACCAACCAATGCTATAAAGGCCCTTATGATTTTCCGCCATTAATGTCTCTTCTACTAGAGGGCGTTACTCTAGCGAACCATTTTTACACCTTGTTCCAAATCTGCCAAATCTTTTAAATTGAAATAATTCTCTTTTTGCCCTAAGCCAAAATACCAGGCATGGTCCAATCCTCTTTCTTCGCCAGTCCAGAGGTAATAACTACCTCCTCCCTGAAACTCAGATGCTAATCCCAGAGTTTCCTCATCTTTGCTTTTTACTTTCCCTGATGGCGACCACAAATTGTTTAATTCGGCCAATGAGGGCAAACGCCAATCATCATATCCTGCAAATTTTTTGGAATTTTTTAAAGTGATATATTCTAAAGCATCGTACCAATTCACTCCCTTTTTAAGGTCGTGAAAGGAATCGCCCTTTTGCCAGATTAATCCTGTGCTTTCGTCGGTAACAGTACCGTTTTTATTATCTTTAAATTGCTCGGCCCAAGTAAGGCTGGAAAAGCAGAAAACAACAATGAAAATGTAGGAGGCAAAATATGCTAAAACTTTGGACAACATAAAAACACCCCTTTTTGTGTTTTAACGAAAACAATTATACCATTATTCCCGGGAGGGCGAAAAAAGCAAAAACCCCTTTTTTGAGCGGGTTTTTGCCTATCATAACGATCGAATTTTAAATAATGGAGCATCTAATTCATGTCCCAAATTGCAATGCGGTAGACCTGTCCTGGTTCAATACGCGTCTAGAACCTGAAAAAATAGAAATTCTTATACATCAGCAACCATTGCGCAATTTACCCTGCTTAGGTATGCTGACCAGAATTTTATTCAGTATCTTTCTACTAGGAACCTATTGTGGATAATTTTTTAAAGTCAGTTGAAGCGTTGGTTATCGATCTGCCACCGTTCCTGCAAATGCTTCTTGGTATATTTGTCATGATCGGAATGATCAAGCTTTTTATGTTTACTGTAGACTTTATTGAAGACCGCCGTGAAGGGAAAAAATAATTCAGAGTTCAAATTGCATTAGGTCGTGTGCCAATACAAGTTCCCCCTTATAAATATTCTGGACAGTTTTGCGTATGTTTTCTAAGTCGCAAGGTGGGTAAAAGTGAGTAAGGCAGAGTTTTTTGCAGTTCGTTTCCGCAGCCAGCTTACCTGCCAGGGTCGGGCTTAAATGGCCTTCTGTTTTTTCTTTATCGGGCCAGGCGCATTCTAGAATCATCAAATCTGTTTCCTTGCCTAACTCGATCATGCCTTTGCAATAATCCGTGTCCCCAGAAAGTGCAACAGATTTACCTTTGTCATTTGTAAATCGATAGCCTAGACTCATGGCAATATGTTTCACCTTCCTTGTCTGAACTTTTAGTGTTTCAAATTCGTTAACACCTTCATCTAATTCTAAAATATTTAATTTATATTCGGTGGGTTTTAACCAATGTTTGAAAGCCACCATGAGTTTATCGAAGAAATCACGAAATCCAGGTCCGGCAACGATTTGAAGATCTTTATTTCGTGCATCTAGCTGGTAGCGTGATCCAAATAAAAACGGGATAAGATCGCACATATGGTCGGGATGATTGTGTGTGAAAAATATGCGATCAATATTGTGGTAGGTGATTCCCAGATTGAGGAGTTGTTTTAGGTTCCCGTAACCAAAGTCAACTAGAGTGTTGACTTTATTATCCTGAATAAGAACACCTGAAGAGTTTCGCTGCAGAGAGGGTACGGCTGTTCCTGAACCTAGTATTGTGACTTTCACCTGATTATTGAGGAGCTAATAGGAAGATTTTATTGCATCCAAAATAGATGCTTCCAGACTATCCCAACTGGTTTCAGGGTTTTTTGTGACAGAAATAAAATCTGCCATCAAGAATACCTGGGTCACTCCATCAATAGCAAATAAAGCTTTTGCGACGGGAGAGTCCTTTGCTGCTTCAGCATTAGCGTAAGTCTTATGCCCTGATTCGATAGCATTGCAATTGAGGGTGTACTTCATTGCATTTTCGTTGGGAGTACTTGAGACACTTACTTCGACGGCCATAATTCCCCTTTCTATATTTTAAGTGCGATTTGATTTTCTGAAGATGCCAAATGAGCTGGTGTAGCCATGCAGGAATGTTGTGTTCCCCACCGGCCCTATTTCACCATTGCAGAAAAAACCTCCTAATGGGATTTCCCCAAGTTTATTGCGGAACATATTGGTATCGTGGTTTGCTTCTCCGTAAAGATATTTCCCTCTTCCGAGACAAGAAAACAATAACGCGCCGCTGGCATTTTCAGCGTGACCTTGGGATAGATAACGTGTGAGCATCATATCTAGATCTTCGGCAGACATTTGTTTATCGCGAAGATGAAATTGAACGAGCTGCCCGGCTCGTAGCATTGCACCAATAGCAAGAGCTCCGCTTTCCCGATCGACTCCCATTAGGTTGCGAATGAGGAAGTCCCCTTGTTTCGGCTCATCTTTCATCGGATCCATCTCAATTCCCAGAAACAAAGAAGTCTGCAAGAGTTTTTTGTCAGAATCGGAAAGAGTTTCGTTGAGCTCCTGCAATACTTCTAATGTAGGTTTATCATCAAGTTTTTTGAGTAAAGTGTCCTGGCAATCAGTTATTTTCATGGGTTCGCCTATAGGCCGGCAACCCTGAGCTACTATGGTATCGACTTCTATATCACCACTCAAGGCAACACCGATCAAACCGTTGTTGTAAATTTTATCTCCTAGATAAAGAGCATTTCCTCCCAATGATTGGGCGCCGCTGGCGAGGCCTCCTACCTTTTTAGCATTGGGGTAAGCAAAGTCGATACCAGCAAGAAACTCTTCTCCACGGAAAGAAAAAGGATCGGCCAGGAAAACAAAATGTGGCTGGTCTTCAATATTTACATTTAACCATTCCCACCAAACGGAGGGAGAGGTATCCTGATTGGGTAGTTCCTTGGTTTCAGAATAGATGGGTTGGATTTTTACTCCAGGCATTTTAGCGCAAGTAATGCTGAATGCTGCCTGCTGTTCGACTTCCTCTGCATTTCCAATAATGCCGCCACCCGAACAACCAAACAGCATACCGGGCTTAAGATAGCGGTTCAACAGATCCGGCACCTTGTCATAAAACTCTCTATATTGAGGCGCAACAAATATTACTGTCAAATCGGCATGATCGCTGCCTAATTGGTGGGTAATTTGTTCGCTAGCCTCTTGCACAGCCGCATCAATATCAGTTTGTTTCGATAGGGCAGAAACCCATTTCATAGTTTACTCCTTCTAAATTCATAAATGACAAAGGTGTTAGATGTTAATTGGTCTACTGGGGTTTACCATTTAAAAATTCAAAAACAGATTCTGCTGTCTGATTTCCATCTTGAATACAGTCCGGAATACCAATGCCATGGTATGCACTACCTGTAAGGAATAACCCAGGGAAATTCTTCAAATTTTCCATTATTGCATCAATTCTTTCAGAATGGTTCACATGATATTGCACATTCGACTTGTGATTTTGAAATACCTTACAGAAAACGGGAGTTTCTTTGATTCCCATAATTTTTTGCAGATCGTCTCTAACCAACTTTTCCAATGTTTCAGAATCTTTCTCAGCGATCTCTTCCTGAATTGCCCCTCCTAGATAACAGCGTAGCATTACATACCCTTCAGGTGCGCGATGTGGAAATTTTGAAGAAGTCCATGTGCAGGCTAAAATACTGCACCCTTCAGCTTTGGGAACAACAAACCCAAACCCATCGAGAGAATGGGAGAAGCCTTCCTTTTTATACCCAAGAGTTACGGTTGCCGTGGTTACATAGTGAATACGGTTTAATAACTCAGCCGAATCAGGAGCGATAGGGTACAGAATTTTTGAAGTGATGGCTGCGGGAGTGGCAAGAATTATGGCATCTGCCTGGCATTCCCATCCATCTTCCAGTTTCGCATGCCAACCATCTTCCTTTTTTTCGAGGGCAGCAACTTTTGCTCCTGATTTAAATTGGACATTGGGTGATTTTTTTATAACGGCGTCGACCATTTCGCCCAACCCATCTTTCAAGGTCATAAATAATGAGTAGGAGGTTGTAGGGTGTTTGCTAGAATTCATCAACATTGCTTTCTTGCGAGCTAGCATACCAATTATAAGTGACCGATACTTACGTTCGGTTTCGACAAACATAGGGAAAGTGCTTCCAATGCTCATCTTTTCTGGATCACTAGCATAGATTCCTGCGAGCATGGGTTCTGCCATTTTGCTGAGTGCTTCTTCTCCCATTCTGCGGCGAACGAACGAGGCCAGACTTTCATCGGAATCTCCTTCCTTTCTTGGAATAAGCAGGTCTAAGGCCATACGGATTTTCCCAGGCAAACTGAATAAGGGGGTCAGAGCAAATGGTAAAAATTTGGTCGGGATCATCAGGCTTAAACCATCCGGCATGGTCATTAGTTTGCCTCCGGTATAAACAAAAGTATTGGGTGAATTAGGGTTAGTCCCTGTAAGGCGATCTTCCAATCCAAGTTGTTTGCATAATTGTATAGCTGCAGGCTTCTGAGATATGAATGAGTCGGGTCCCCGTTCTATGACGAACCCGTCCGACTTTTCTGTAGAGATTTTGCCGCCAAATCGGTCGCTTCCTTCCAACAAAACACATTCTAGATCGGCACCTTCTGATATTTTACGTTGAATACGATATGCGGTTGCCAGTCCAGCGATGCCGCCACCAATGATTATAATTTTTTTCATGCTGTATTATGAGGCTTTTTAGTTTAGCTTTCGTTATAAATATATTTAACTTTTTCTATATTCGGATTATCGTTTTTAAGATTTTCAAGTAATAGGGTTAACGCAATGGACTGAGAATCTTCCATTTCGTGTCGAGACCCAATAATGCAAATTCCCAGGCTTGTCTGATCGAACTCAGGATAATGTGCCCCTACTTTTGATGCAGGTCGTCCCATTAAAATTTGTCCCTGAGAATCAATGATAAAATGAAAACCAATTTCAGACTGGCCCATGTCGAGATGGGCCTTCTTTATATCACTATAGGAAAGGGAGGGGTCACCAGTAAAATGTACCAAAACAAATTTGGTGGTGTCTCTGATTTCCATGCTAATGTTTTAGGGCATTGAAGTGAAAGGTTCAAGGGGAATTATGGTGGGGTGGATATTAATTTATTCCGCGTGCCATGTCGGTTGAAACTCCATGCAGGGGCAATAAAAAGAAAATCAATTAAGTATAAGTATGAACCTTGATTTCCGGATCGAGTTGGGATTTTAGATGATTTTCGATTACACGCAGAGTGCCACCTGTAGAACTAGGGCAACCGCCACAGGCTCCTTGGTAACGAATTCGAACAATTGGCCCATCTACCTCAATGACTTCTAGCCCTCCGCCATCGTTAGCCAACGCGGGACGGATAGATTCATCCAGAATGGCTTCAACAATAATGACTTTCTCATCATCGGAAAGTTCAGGATATTGTTCCCTATTAAAATCATCGAGAATGGAGGAAGAGACTTCGTCATCTCCCTCTTCGTATTTTTTTAAGTCGGCTTCAATAATATTTTTAATTTTATCCTTAAAAATCAACCATAAATCAGGAGACTGAAGAGTAATGGAGACAAAATTTTCTCGACAATAAACCAGATCGACCATTTCTAAAGCGAAGATATTGGTCGCAAATCTATCTGTTTCCAGATAGGCACCTGCCTCAATGGTTTTTGAACCAGAATCCAAAACAATTTGGTCCAATATAAATTTAACGGCCCGTGGGTTGGGTGTGAGCTCAATTTCTGTAACTGTATAATTTTTTGGCATTAAATTCCTTCATCAACAAGGGCAACTTCCTTTCCCTTTATAAGATGAGTTCTTGTTGATTGGGGTTTAAAAATTTTTTCAGGAGATTTTTAGCAAACCTAAGATCGCGACTTTTAACACTTATTGTAACAGGTTTATCTTTTTAAAAAAATTTGCTTTAAAAATAGTCAAGAAAGATCAAAAGGAAGAAAATTAATGAATACACAATCTCGTCTCAATAGAAAAAGAAAAATGTTACATTTGTTATATGACTTCTGATTCTCTGAAACACATTTTGTTTGATGTCACTTCTGAAAACAAGAGGACCTCTTGGTTTAGGAAGACTTTTTTAATTCTTTTTTTAGTGAACCTGATTTGGTCAATAGGCTATAAAAAAGTATGGGGAGAGGTAACCGATTTTAAAACCTATCGCAAGGCAGCCCAGCAGGAAATAATTCGACAACAAGGCATCATCCAACAGGACCCAATGGATTTTCAATCTTATTTTGAGCTGGGTCTCGTTTATCTAACCTTGGGACGGCACAAGGAAGAAGTACAGGCATACAAGGAAGCTTTAAGTTTAAACCCAAAATCTGCACTGATACATTTAAATTTAAGCATAGCGTATGATCATTTGAATGAGGGTAGTAAGGCCATCCATCATATGGAAAGGGCAAATAATCTGTATGCTATAAAGAGAAACCATCGACAAATTCGTGCCACTCAACGACATTTAAAACGGTATTATTTGAGCTACCCAGGCCTTTCTATGAAAAAGATATTAGGCCGTTGAGAAAAGTTAGCCCATTTGGGTTTTTCTCCTTGATTAGGATTGTATTCGAACCCTAATTTTTTTTATATTGTGGGCGTTGAAGTTGCAATTATGACCTGGGATAAAAATATCTGTTGTGCTTTCTGAAAATAACCCAGCCGTTTTGCATTTAAAAAGATTGTGTTAGAACGCAAGGAAAAGAGATGGTAGTTTCAAGCGGTTAGATTACCTTTTTTATTCAACCTGGTAAAAATATAATGGAAAAAGATTTTGAACCTTTAAAAGCCCGACTGCGGATTATTTGTGATCGTCTGGATGAAGATGAGCAGCAATTTTTTCGTCCATTGATCGATAATTTTAAAGGTCAGACGCAGGAGTTTCAACGCATCATGCGCGATCTCGGTAAATTTGGTGAAAAAATTACTGATGGCAGTAAGTTTCAAACCTATCGCGAAGTTCAGCATTTGTATGACGATGCTTTCAGAAAAAAAAGTTGATCTTCACTAAATTACAATGATCGAAGCCATCCATATCATTGTTCATGGTCGGGTTCAAGGGGTCTGGTTCCGGGCTGGGACAAAAGAAA
>CAZMBO010000007.1:12852-14185 GCA_964564655.1 uncultured Nitrospina sp.
AACTTCACATTGTCGGGAACTTTGTATTCGACCACCCAGGCGTAGTCGGCAGCAAAAAGAGGGATAGACACTTTTTTCACTTCCATTTCTCTATCTCTCAGCTCTGTTGGGATGTGAGTTATCATAGGTTGGATGATTGAATAGGCGTGCGGAGTCCTACGGTAAGCACGTTTGGGGATGCCAAACCCGTATTGCACATGAAAGCCGCCGCTAAGAACAACCAATTTTGTGTCTGTATACTTTGTGTTTATTAAAAATTGCGAAACGGTTTGTGCCATAGTCTCTTCCCAGAGAAGCAGCATGCGATAAGGCTTTTCCAAGGCTTTTTCTGTTCCCCGGTGACCTCCGAAAGCTGCCATGGAAAAGGCTCGATGGTATGGGTCTTGGTCATCCAGCTCGGGATAAAACGCACCATCGGGAGCGGGGTCACCGGAACGGAAACTATTTTCAACCTTGCGCGTGGATTTTAGTCCTATCAAGGGTAATTTGTTGGCCTGAGCAAAATCAAAAATAGGTTGATACAGTTTATAGCCTGCCCCCCAGTTTGCATGAAAGAGTTTTTTAAATTCTTTTAAGGGGAGTTGGCCTGTATTCCATTGGTCGAGTTTTTCTTGGGCTGAACGGCGAAACATTTCTAGTCCGATGGCTACTGAATGCTGTTCGGACAATTTTTTTATAATTCGAAGTTGTACTTTGTGGGCCTCAATATTGTCATGGGTTTCGCCAACATAAATCACCCGAGAAGCTGCAACTGCATTCATCATCTGCTCGAAATTGATGGTCAGGCCTGTAGGCAGGTGGAGTATTTCCCCAGTTTGTAGATTGCCTAAATTTAGATAAGGAGAACCCGAGTTAGGGACCGCAAAGTCTTCGGTTTGGCCTTCCTGGGTAATAAGAAGTAGACATAATAAAAATAATGTTACAAGAGGGGTCCGTATAGTTTTGGTGACTGAGTTTGGGCTCATAATTTTCAGCTATTGACTTTATGTGTGTTTTTGTTGATAATTTGTGGCTTCATGCTCAAAAGGATGCAGATAGGCGTGTATTTTTGTTGGGAAGCATTAAGGAAATTCCTCTCATAACGTCAAAAGAATTAGTTCTATCCATTTAACTAGGAGGTATAAGTTTTTGGAAGTAACAGTTTATCAAAATCAGGTTGAAAAAGCGTTAAAAGTTCTTAAAAGACAAATGACCAAAGAAGGGTTGTTAAAAGAGTTGAAGCGTCGTCGTTTTTACGAAAAACCCTCCGTGAAGAAAAAACGTAAGCAAAAAGAAGCTAAGAAGAAAAGAAAAGCCGCTATGCGTCGAATGCGATCATATAACCGAATGTAGG
>CAZMBO010000007.1:14285-28783 GCA_964564655.1 uncultured Nitrospina sp.
TAATTCCCAATGGAGCATTTTTCAAATTAGGTATCCATAAAGCTTTTTTATTATAGGTTTTAAAAATACTTTTTGATCGCTAACTGCGTATATTTTTTTGTCGCAATGTCTCGTAAAAAATCACTGCAGCAGCAGCTGAGGCATTTAAAGATTCCAGTGAGCCTTCCATGGGTATTTTTAGAGTCACATCGCAGGATTTTTTCAACAAAGGTCGAATCCCTTTTTCTTCTCCCCCTATAACTAAAACCATTGGTTCATCAAATTTGTGTTGATAGCAGGGAGTGTTTCCATCTGGAACAATTCCTGCTATCCAAAACCCTGCTTTTTTTAATTGTTCTATTCCACGAGTCAAGTTTGTGACCCATGAAATGGGAAGGTATTCGATAGCACCCGAAGAGCATTTTGCAACGGTTTCATTAATAGTTGAAGTGCGATTTTTGGGAAGGATTATTCCATGGATCCCCAATGCTTCTGCCGAACGAATGATGGCTCCCAGGTTCTGCGGATCTTGAATACTATCCAACGCAACCAGAATCGGTAACGGAGACTTTTGGAATGCCAGTTTGATTAGTTCTTCCAGTTCCAGAGTTGGGATGATGGCAAAAACCCCTATCACACCCTGGTGGTTGTAGTCGCGGTATTTTTTTTGAAAAGCGGTTTTTGGGATCGTTTCAATGGGTACTTTATTTTCATGAGCCAATAGCATTAACGAATTCAGTCGTGCCTGAGGCTTTCCCTGTTCGATGATAATTTTATAGCAACGGCGTTTTTGAGCTTTAAGAGCTTCCAATACTGGATTGAGTCCAAAAACAGTAGAATTATCGAAAGAATTCATATTTAATATATGTATCGCCTATAATTAAAGATTGCTGGGACTTTGGAATTTTCTGGACGCAGGACTGCATATGATCTATAAAGTTATGAAAGCATTGGGTTTATTTTCCGAGAGGTTTCGGTTGCCCCTTGATGATTCTTAACCATTGAACTTGTTCCTCCTCTGTAGGGCAAATTCAGGTTATTGTAACCTTTTTTATCCATCCTCTATATGCCGATTTCAAAAAAAAGGGTAATTTTTTATTTCTTCTTTCTTTTGTTCCTCGGTGTGTTTTCCATTTTTTCTCTGGCCTATTATCAGCTTCGAAACCTGGGAGAAATCAAGCACCACGCTGTAGAAAAAATAGAAGAATTGACAGGCCGAAAAGTTTCCATTGGCAATGCAGAGATGGATATTGTTCGTGGGCTGAGCATTCACCTAAAAGATATTTCTATCCAATCGCGATGGGATTCCAAACCGGAAGTGACTGCGCGTAGCGTATGGGTGGTAGTGAAACTTCTTCCACTTTTAGAGAAGCGGATAGAGATAAAGCAAATTATTGTCCAGGGCTCATCGCTTAAGGTTGTTCGGGATGCTTCGGGACAATTTAGCCTGGGGAATGTTGGAAAATGGATCTCACAACCTACAGATAGTAAATTCTTTAAGGTGCTCAAGGTCAGCTTGATGAATCAGGTAATGGTGGAGGACGGTTCTATCCATTTTCTGGATTATTTAGACCAGCCTAAAAATGAACCTCTTTCCTTGGAAATGGAACATATTCATTTTTCCCTCAGAAAGAGCCTTCTTAAGTCTCCATTTCAGTTTGTTTTGGACGGTGAAATCCCTAATGCAGGTCCTTCCACCACTTTTAAGGTTTCTGGTACATTTGATGGTTTCCCCGAAGGAAATGGACTTACGGGAATATTTGTTAATGGAGATATTCATGTAAAGCCTTTGAGTATTTCTAAATTTCAGCCTTATTTTAAAAAGGTTTTAGCTAAAACATCTATAGACAGCTGGTTGTCCATCGATTCAAGTTTTTCATGGAATTTAGGTGGTGTTTTCAGAACAGCAGGGGCCTTGAAATATTTTTCTGATATCAAACAGGAACGAGCAGTGATAAGAGATGCTCGCGTTTCGCATCAAGGCGAACTTGAGTATAAAATTTCAATAGACAAAAATATTATCGATGTTGAAGAGTTGAAGGCAGAAACCGGTCCATTTAAATTTAAAGCAAGTGGTTCTTTAAATAATATCTATTCGAAAGATCCTGTTGTTCTTGTTGATTTGAAAACGGATGCTTTTCAGATTAATAGGAGTATCGATTACCTCCCTCTGAAGATTTTTCCAGAGGAATATCACCAATTACTCCAGAAAACCTTCAAGAATGGATTAATAAAGTTTAACTCGTTTAAGTTTGACGGAACAGTCAATCAGCTAAGAGAGATATCCAAACCCGAGAACCGCAAAAAGATTACCAGTGAAATCGAGATGCAAAAAGTTGACTGGCAGAGTCCTCTTCCACCCTTACGAAAAGTAACAGGGACCTTTAAAGTGGATAAAGGTAATAGCAGTTTTCATATTCAAAAGGCTCGATATGAAAAACAGCCTTTAACCAATTTGCAAGGGAGTATTAAAAATTTTATGACCCGGCCTATTGCCGACCTGTCCCTGGAAAATAAAGTGGATATGGCACAATTTCATAGCACTCTAGAAAAAGCCTTGAAAGGGCACCCTATTCATGATGCTATTTCTACTTACTCTGACTTTAAAGGCTCAGCAAATCTAAGATTGAATGTTAAAGGGCCTCTAGAAGACTTTGACAAATTGGCGATATCGGGGGTAATCGATTTCCAATCTGTTTCGTTTGCTAAAAAAGAATTCGAGCCCAGAATAAAAAACCTGAATGGAAAAATAATATATACCCATGTGCCTGAGATAGTTCAACGAAAAAGCAAGCCTTGGGCTAGGGTTCTTCAATATATAAACCTTTCTGGAGATTTTTCAAATAGCAAATTTTCGAATTTAAACGGTGAACTTGGGCTAAAAAATGGAGAGCCTCTTAAAAAAGTAACAGCACGTTATCATTTGGATTCTAGTGATTTGAATTGGATCATTGAAGACGATTCAAAAGACCCCTTGTTGGCATTCCACGAGGGAATCGATTTTACATCGGGAAAGGCTCTTGTCGACTATAGGTACAAAGGGAACCCGGAAAGATCAGGGACTGAAAAAAAATGGGGAAAAATTGAGTTAAAAGACCTTTCGTTAAAGTATCGAGATCGACTCCAGGCAATGACGGGTTTGAATGGAAAAATTTCATATGATGAAAAAAAAATACGATTGGAAAATATTTTAGGTTTTTACGGCAATTCCTCTTTGCATCTGGAAGGTAAAATTGATGGCCGGGAAAAATCTGTCCCGAAATTTTCTCTACGTTTGAACCTTCCTGCACTCCTGAAAGCGGACTTGAAAGGTATTCCTATTTTTAGTGATTTTAATTTTTCTGGTCCTGCTCAAATTTCTATGAATATAAATGGGACTCCTGAAAATTTTAAATTTGAACAACAGGCAAATTTAACAAGGGTAGGATATAAAATCCCTGATTTGGTTCAAAAAAAAGAAAACGCGCATAACAAGTTCAAAGCAAAAGGCACACTCACCGAAAAAGGTGGGCTGAATATTAAAAACTGGGTCTACGAATTAAGTGGCAACAAAATTTCAGGATCGATGCAAATTCCTGATTTGGATAAACGGGATTTTACAGTCCAATTGGCATCAAAAGAATTTACAGCCGACCCCTCTTATCAACTCTCAAAGTCGTGGGCAGCTGATGGCTACATTAATTTTAATATTTCGGGAACTGGAAACCTGAAACAATTCGAAGATTCCCGCTTTAAAGGAAAAATCGATTTAATAAATTTTAGAATCAAATCTGAAATTTTTTCTTCAAACCTACTTCTAAATGCAAAACTAAGATTTAAAGAAAAAAAGTTTGGTATCCGATCTGCCAGTATTGCTTCTTCTAGCAATAAGCTAAACTTCAGCGGAGTTTATCAGCGTGGGAATTCTCCGAATTTGCAATTGATTCTTTCGGGAGAAGAACTCGATATCAATGAGCTATTCTCAGCGTCTCGGGATAAAGATGCAAACATGGCAGACTTAATTGCGCAGACAGAATTTTTCCAGAGAGGTAAAGGCCAGATAATTTTTGATGTAGGACAATTAAATTTAAAAATGTTGCGTTTTAACAATGCTGCAGGAAAAATTTCTCTAAATAATAAGGTCCTGCAACTTAAGGATTTCAGTGTAGGCATGAATCCATTGGTTAAAAACTCTGTAAAATTGACCATTGATGAAAATGGAGTGAGCACTTTTGAAGGAAGGGTAAAAGTAAAGTATGTGAAATCAAAAAATGTTTTTAGTATTTTTGGTGATGTGTTTAAGAACAGCTTGAGTGGAGATGTGAAAAAAATTAATATAAAGCTGAATGGAAAAGGGAAAGATTGGTCAGAAATTTTCAAGTCATTGTATGGAAAAATTTCTTTGGATATTAAGTCTGGCATGATAGATCGGAAAGGGCTCAAACGTGGAATTGATAAGTTGTTTGGGTCTTTACCCACTGATTCATTGCCTTCAAAGAAAGATAATCGCTCCCCATTTAGGCGGATATCCGGTGATTTTATTTCAAGGAACGGGATATTTAAAACAGAAAACCTGATATTTGAAACTAAGGATCGCCGAACATCCATTGTAGGAAATTTTGATCTGGGTAAAAATCAAATGGATACGGTTGTCGGTGTTGCACCTCTAGCCAAACTGGATCGGTTTTTGACTAAAATCCCTCTTGTTGGAAAAATTTTAACTGCTGGGGATGAAAAGAGTTTGTTGAAAAATTATTACACGGTCAAAGGAAACTTTGAAACTCCTGAAATTTTACCGATTCCTTTTACCTCTTTAGGTAAAAAGGTGATGGGTATTTTTCAGGCCGTTCTGCAGGCTCCTGTCGAAATTCTTGAATCCCTGCCTGCAATTGAACCTCCCGTCCCTTCTTCTACAGAAGATAGTGAATAACAAACCTATAATTGGATAACAGGTTTCCCATCCTAACTATCTAACGGGATTGTATATTGACGATCCTGAATTCGTCTGGGCTTTTACCTATATGCGCCGCCAAAGCAGCAGTTATAGCAGCAACTTGATCGTCTTGTTTTTGTGGGCTACTGGTTGAGTCAGACTTTGCTAGAGGGGCAGGGGAAGCTTGGTAGGGCATAAGTTTCACCAGAGTTTTAATGGTGAAAATAAGAATGATCAACACCGTAAAAATAACCGACATTGCAAGAATTGAAACATTTACTGCTGAAAAGACACTGGCTTCCATTTTAACTTTCCTTTATTGCTTAATCGCATCAACAACTGTGGCAAGTGCTTGAATCCCTGGTTCTGGATTTCCGATCACTGGAGCTAAAGCCGCATGTGTGTCTACTCCACTGATATCCCCAAAGAGGGAAACAAAGATGCCTGCTGCAACCGCACTACCTATTACGCCTGCAACATTGGGGCCCATGGCATGCATCAACAAAAAGTTAGAGGAGTCGGCATCAGCCCCTACTTTTTGTGAAACCCGGGCCGCCATGGGAACGGCTGAAACACCGGCAGAACCAATTAAGGGGTTAACTTTTCGACCTGTCGCTTTGCACATGATTTTCCCGAAGATCAGTCCCCCCGCTGTAGCAAACCCAAATGCCAGTAAACCCAGCACAATTATTTTTATGGTTTCCAACCGTAAGAATGAATCGGCAGTCATTGATGAACCCACCGATAGGGCAAGCATTATTGTCACAATATTGATTAGATGCGTTTCTGTAGTTTCATGCAGGCGTTGCGTTACTCCCGATTCACGGAACAGATTACCCAGCATAAACATGCCAAGAAGAGGAGTAACTCCTGGTAACAAGAGACAACAAACAAAGGTCACGACAACAGGGAACAAGATTTTTACCGTTTGCGAAATTGGCTTTAATTGTGCCATTTTTATCTTCCGTTCCTCTTCCGTGGTCAGAAGCTTCATGATCGGTGGTTGGATCAAGGGAACTAGGGACATATAGGAATAAGCCGCAACGGCTATGGGTGCTAGTAAATGGGGCGCAAGTTTACTGGCTATAAAAATGGAGGTAGGACCGTCGGCGCCACCAATGATGCCGATCGCAGCTGCCTCCTGCATGTTAAACCCCAAATAGACGGCTCCAATCAGGGTCGTGTATACCCCTATTTGTGCGGCAGCACCCAATAGCAGTGTTGTAGGGTTAGCCAGTAGGGGGCCAAAATCAGTTAAGGCACCAACTCCCATAAAAATAATCGGGGGAAGAATTTCGTGTTGGACCCCTTGATAGAAAAAGTTCAGTAGTCCACCGGAATCGGTGGCTTTCATCATGCTCAAAGGCAGGTTTGCGAGAAGGCAACCGAACCCCATGGGAAGCAGCAGAAGAGGTTCAAACTTTTTCCAGATGGCGAGGTAGATCAATGTGCAACCGACTCCAATCATTATTAGATCGCCCCCGGCCAAAGCTGAAAAACCCGTGCTATGAATTATTTTTGATGCGGATGCACCGAAGCTAAATTCCATTACCCTATAATTACCAATTGATCGCCGGTTTGAACATTGTCACCTTCTTTAACCAAAATGGATTGGATAGTACCCGCTTGATGTGCTTTTACTTCACTTTCCATTTTCATAGATTCCATTACTAAAACGGTATCACCTTCATTGACTGCATCTCCGACCTTGCACCTCATTGAGAAGATAGATCCTGGTAAGGGCGCAGTGAGAGGAGAACCTCCTCCACCAGCAGGCGCTGCAGCAGGCGTGGCAACAGGTGCAGGAGCCATAGTTCCTGACCCTCCCATTGCTACTTCAACTGTGAAATCTTTTCCATTAACTCGAACTTGATAAATCGATGAACCGCCTTGGGGTGCTGCGGACACCTTTCCTGCTGGAGAACTGGCAGGTGTTGATTTGGCCGCTGCCGGTTTTTCTGGTAAAGGGTTTCCTCGAGTTTCGAAAAATTTTAAAGCAACTTTTTCAAACAAGGCATAGGTCAGTCGGTCTTCTTCGCTGGTGTATTTATCTCCAAGCTCTTTGCAAACCCCTTCCCATTCTGGCTCAAGTAGGTCGGCGGGCCGACAATCTGTAACTTTTTTGTCGCCAGCAACCTTTGTTAGAAGATCCTCATCGATAGGTGCTGGCAATTTGCCATAATTTCCCATTACGCATTGCCGCGTTTCCTTAGTAATGATTTTATAACGTTCACCTGTTAGAACATTCAATGTTGCTTGTGAACCAACAATTTGACTTGTTGGGGTGACTAAGGGAGGGTAACCCATGTCTTTTCTGACACGCGGTACTTCTTCTAGAACCTCTTCTAGTTTATCCAGTGAATTTTGTTCTTTCAGTTGATTTTCCATATTGGAAATCATGCCACCGGGAATTTGCGATTTTAGAATGTTAATATCTACACCTTTGAAATCACTTTCAAACTCTGAATAATTTTTCTTAACTTCCTTGAAGTAATCATTAATTTCTTCAAGTAGGTTCAAGTCCAATCCTGTGTCGCGAGGGGTCCCTTTTAATGCGGCCACAATGCATTCAGTTGCGTAATGAGATGTTCCCATGGATAAGCAGGAAATGGCCGTATCCACCATGTCGACTCCGGCGTTGATTGCACATTGCATATTCATTCCCACGAGTCCGGTTGTCGCGTGTGTGTGTAAATGGATGGGAAGCTTTACATTTTTTTTCAATTCAGTGATGAGCGTTGTGGTTGCACTTGGAGTCAACAGGCCAGCCATATCTTTGATGCAGAGAATATCCGACCCCATGTTTTCAAGGTCTTTTCCCATCTTGATATAGAGATCTATATTGTGGACAGGACTGACGGTATAGCTGATACAACCTTCGACTGTTTCTCCGCATTTTTTCACGGTGTTAACGGCTGTTTCTATATTTCGGAAATCATTGAGCGCATCGAAGATTCTGAAAATATTTATTCCAACTTCCACAGATTGTTTTACAAATCGCTCGACTACATCATCTGCATAATGCCGATAGCCCACAGCATTTTGACCTCGCAACAACATTTGAAATGGGGTCTTGGGCATTTTTTTCTTGAGTACGCGTGCTCTTTCCCAGGGATCTTCATTCAAAAAACGGATACAGGTATCAAAGGTGGCGCCACCCCACATTTCCAGCGAGAAAAAACCCACCTGATCGAGTTTTTCTGCAATGGGTAGCATATCTTCTGTTTTCATTCGTGTGGCAAGAAGCGATTGATGGGCGTCTCTAAGTACCAATTCTGTAATTTTTAGAGGATTTGTTTCCATTCTTTATAATTTCCTTAAAAAATCAGAGATGCTATTGGTTTGCAAAACATCCTCTGAAAAATTAAATAAATACTCAAAAAAAATCAGCAGTGATAGATGTTTATCTCAGTGTCAGAAAGTTTTTAACCCTCTCCTAAAAGGATGCTTCGGCTCGGTTTGGGAGAAGAAATACTAAGTTATTGCTCTTGCAAAATCAAATCTTATTTCCGCCAGGTAATAGGAAGTAATAGCAGGAGAATGCCATATATTTCGAGTCTTCCCAATAACATGCAGGAAATTAGAATTCCTTTTCCCATAGCGGGTATGGTGGCGTAATTGCCCATTGCTCCAACCCCTCCCAGACCCGGGCCGATATTAAATAGAGAGGCAATCGATGCAGAAATTGCAGTGGTCAAGTCAACCCCCATGAATGAAAGCATTATTGCGCTTAGAGCTGAAATTCCCATGAATAAGAATGTCAAGGCGGCTACATTAGATAGGTCATCGGGGTCGATGGTTTTATCCCCTACTTTCACATGAAAAATAGCCCGCGGGTGAACCAGTTTTGTGAGCTCTCTTATAATAATTTTTATTAGGATAATAAAACGGATAACCTTAAAAGAACCACTGGTGGAACCAGAGCAACCGCCAATCATCATGATGCCCAATATCAATAGTTTTAAATACTCAGGCCACAAATTAAAATCGTCGGTAACGAAACCGGTAGTGGTTTGTATGGATACTACAGTGAAAGCGGCACTCCTGAATGCTCCGATTCCATCGCCATCAGGGGACACGCGGGTGAGCCCCCAAGTCACTAACAGAATGCCTATTATCAACATGGAACAATAAGAGCGAAATTCTGGATTTTTTAATACGCCCGCAAAATTTCCTCTCACAATTTGAGAATGTAAAGCAAAATTGATTCCGCCAAAAAACATAAATAAGATGATAATTGCTTCTATATAAATATTGTCAAAAACGCCCACGCTACCATTGTGTGGCGAAAACCCACCTGTGGCAACGGTAGAGAATGTATGGCAAACAGCATCAAATAAATCCAACCCCGCAAAAAGTAACGCAATAATTTCAATGACGGTGAGGGCGAGATAGGTTTTCCAAAGAATTTTAGCGGTTTCAGCTAGCCGCGGTTGCATTTGCTCCACTGTTGATCCGCCAGGAATTTCTGCTTTAAACAAATGGAAACTGCCAATACCCAGCATTGGAAAAATTGCCAGAGACAGCAAGATGATTCCCATTCCCCCCACCCATTGCATCAGGTTTCTCCAAAAAAGAATTCCGTGAGGCACGGCATCAATATCAACAAGGATAGATGCTCCAGTGGTGGTAAAGCCACTGGCACTTTCAAACAAAGCATCTATATAATTGGGGCAAATTCCGGTTAGGTAAAGAGGGAGGGCTCCAAAAGCGGACATGGCGATCCATGAAGAAGCGACGATCGCAAAGCCTTCCCGGTCGCGCAGTTTTTCAATCCCAGAGGGGAATAACTTCCAGAACACGAGACCTGTTGTAAGTCCACCTATAAACGTCAGACTGAATGCAGTAGTTTCCGAAATATAACCTTCGAGAACTGGATGGTCGTAATACATGGAAACTCCTAGCGGAGCTAAGAGGAGGCCAGAAAGAAGAATTAGCAAAACTCCTACTACATTTAATATCGCTTGGATATTCATTGGAAGGGGAGAAAGGAGCGCTTACGATCAAAGAGCTTTTCAATTTTTTCTATTGCTCCAGGGAGGGCGACTAGTATGACGGAGTCTCCAGCTTCCAGAGTGATTTCATCATTAGGAATTAGCATTTCCCCCTTCCTAAGAATGGCTCCGATGATAGCTTCCTTGGGAAACTTGATGTTCGAAATTTGTTTGTCCACGATAGAGGAATCGGGTTCAACTCCAATTTCCATTACCTCGGCATCTTCGATTAGCTTAAATACCGACATTACCCTTCCTTTTCGCAGATGCTTCAATATGGCGCTGACAGTTATCAGTCGTGGGTTGATGGTGATATCCATGCCAATGGAATCTAGGATAGGTAAATATTCTGGATCGTTAGTAATTACTAAGGCTCTTTTGGCACCATATTTTTTAGCCAGTAAAGCAGAGAGAATATTGTTTTCATCATCATCCGAAAGGGCCAGAAAAAAATCTGCTTCCTTCATATTTATTTCATTGAATAAATCCATATCTGTTCCACTTCCATGCATAACAACGGTTCTCTTTAATACATCTGCTGCAACATGCGCTTGTTCTCTGGAAGGTTCGATGATGCGTACATCGTGACTTCCTTCTTCCAAAGCCTTTGCAAGATGAATGGCCATAGGGGTGGCACCATAAATGATTACTTTTTCAACTTCATCCAAGGTTTTATTAAGCATGGGGAGTAAAAAAGGTAGAAACTCTTTATCAACCAGCGTGTAAAACCTGTCGCCTGCATGAATGATATCTTCATCTTTGGGAAGAACTAATTCCCCGTTACGAACGATGGCTACGATTATGAAGGACTCCATTAACGCGATGCTGCGGATATCCTGTATAGATTTTCCTGCGATGGGAGCATTTTCTGGAACATCGAATTCGCGTAAAAGAACTTCTCCATCAGCGAATTCTGCAACGTTAACGACACCTGGAGTTTCAAGGAATTTCAGAATGGTTTCGACCATTATCTGTGGCGGGTTGATCGCCTGATCGATAAATAAATCTTGAGCAGAAAGGACGGCTCCGGTGGTGGTGAATTCCATGTCACGCAAGCGGGCGAACTTGTTGGGCACTTCAAAACGGGAGGCAAGAAAACAAATGAGCAGATTGATCTCGTCTTTTTCGGTGACGGCAATCAACATTTCAGTGGATTTTATTCCCGCCTTGACCAATACGCTGGGTAAACAGGCGTTGCCATGCATAGCCATAACATCGAGGGTATCTGAGATACGCCGGGTGCGGTCAAGATCCATGTCTACAATGGCGACATCATGACCCTCTTGCGAAAGTTCTTGGGCAAGATTGAATCCGACTATTCCCGCTCCAACAATGAGTATTCTCATACGACCTTATAAAAAAAGAGTCTCTACTACTATAATAAGAGGTTCTTGTTTATTTTTCCACCCAGTTATGTTGGGAGTAGGTTATTTAGACTGATTAAGAAAATCCAGAAAATCGGAATCCTCAGACATTAGGAGAGTGGTATCAGTTTTTAAAGATTGTTTGTAAGCTTCCATTGATCTCATAAAGGAGTAGAACTTGGGATCTTTATTAAAAGCATCGGCGTAGATTTTTGTAGACATTCCATCCCCTTCACCACGAATGGTTTGTTCTTGCTTATAGGCTTCTGCAACTAAAATGGTTTTTTCTTTATCCGTTTCGGCGCGAATTTTGGTAGCTTCTTCCTTGCCCTCGGATCGGTATTCCATGGCAATTCGTTCACGCTCTGTGCGCATTCGATTGAATATGGAATTAGCAATTTCAGGAGGTAGGTCGGTTCGCTTAATTCTTACTTCAACGACTTCGAGCCCATATTCTGCGGCTTTTTTGTTCGCCTCCTTGGTTACCTTGGCCATGATTGCATCGCGCGTTCCCGTAACGATATTTGTCAGGTTATGTTGACCGATTTCAACACGTAACTCGGAATAAACAATGTCGTCCAGTCGTGCGCGGGCGCCTTGTTCACCACGCACCGTTTCGAGAAATTTCAAGGGCTCAACAATACGGAACATGGTAAAATTGTCGATCAATAAGTTTTTCTTATCCTTGGTGATAACTTCAGCAGGGGAAGAGTCGTTATCCAGCAACTGGTTAGAAAAATATTTAACCCGTTGGAAAAATGGAATTTTGAAATAAAGCCCCGGCTCAGTAATCGTTTCCTTAGGTTTCGATAGTTCTAGCACAATTGCGTTTTGCGTCATGTGTACCGTAAACATGGATGATGAAAGAATGATGAGGGCAATAATGCCTGCAATAATAAAAGAGTTTTGTTTCATGGCTATTATTTATTACCTCCCAAGATCGAGTTCTTACCTAAAGGAAGGATCGGCAGAACGTTACCGCCTTTTTTATTTCCCATGATTACCTTATCTATATCAGGAAGAATTTTTTCCATGGTTTCTAGATAAATTCTTTTGCGGGTAATATCAGGGGCTTTTTTATATTCCTCATATTGTTGAAGAAATCGTTTTGCATCACCCTCAGCTCTTTTTATCTTTTCTTCCCGATAACCCTCTGCGATTCGAACGATCTCCGCGGCCTGCCCACGGGCTTCAGGGATCACTGCATTGCGATAACCCTGAGCCTCATTGATCATTCTTTCTTTATCTTCACGAGCACGCACCACGTCTTTAAATGAATCAGCGACTTGCTCGGGTGGATGCACGTCCTGAAGTTGTATTGTCACTACCTGTAGGCCGGATTTATATTTGTCGAGAAGGGCTTGAATCTGATCCTTTGCTAGCACCTGAATTTCTGCTTTACCTGTGGTCAGAGCCTCATCAATTTTTTTGCTGCCGGTGATTCCACGGATTACCGTTTCTGCTGAATCGCGAATAAGTTTATGAGGTCGGCGTACATTGAACAGATATTGCACCGAGTCCATAATTCGGTATTGCACAACCAGGTTGATATCAACGATGTTCTGGTCACCTGTAAGCATTAACGATTCTGCAGGTACCCTTTGAGTTGGCCGTCCCTGTGTTGCCCGGAAACCAATTTCTGCACGTCTTACCTGTGTGATTTTTGGCGTGGTCGCATGTTCTACTGGAGAGGGGTATTTAAAATGAAGTCCGGGTGAACTGGTGCGGTCAAATTTCCCAAACCGGGTCACCACACCTTCTTCGTCGGGCTCTACGAAATAGAAAGTACCTGGGATAATCCATACTACCAGTAAAAGTAGAATAATGCCCAACAGCATGGAAGGTTTGAATTGAGGTATATTGATTTGAGGAATATTAAAAGGTGGTTTAGGAGGACCGTCGTCCTGCCCCCCGCCCCCTTGGCCTCCTCTATTTTTAAACCTGTCCTTAGGTTCTTTAGATTCGTGTAAGTCGTCCCAGGGCATACGTTTTATTGCTTCTAAAAAGATTATTAATAGCCAAAATTGATGGAAGTCACGCTATCAGACCCCACCATTCTTGTCAACCTCCAGACGAGGTTTGCCGACTAGCATGGAATGTAATAAGCTCATTTATTATTTTTGTGATATACCTCTCGAGGTACGGAACTTATAGGAAGAGTATCGGGTATCATTAAGATTCTAGATCGAGTTACATCCAATCATGCCCTCAAAAGGGTGAACCACCATTCCAACCAGGTGCGGCCCAAACAAAAGTGCGCTAGTTTGACAGGGGAAAGATTTTAAATTACGCTATAATACACCCAATACATTGGATTTAATATCCTGTTAAAACTATTTGGAAGAGAACTAATATGCTTGCTTTTGTTTTAGACATTACCCAGAACAAACCCGCAAACTCTAAAGAGAATGAGAATGATGAGGTGAAGCAATATATGGACTACCAGCGCAAGCTAAACCATATTAACTTGGTCAAGCACTCTTTAGAGTACGTTAAAAATCAGTTGCAGGAAAATATAGATTCTTCCGAAAGCGAAAAACTATCTCAATTTTTGAAAGACATTTTTCCTATTTCACATCAATTTGCTGATGTCGAGACCCTTATGCTGATGCTAAGAAAGTTGGTGAATAGTCAAAACTCTTCTAATAATTGGTATCGCATGAATTCCTTTTATCATGCGGTAGTTTTTGAAAGCATGAAAGAATTCGTTAAATTTTATAATCTATTGTTGGTCGAATCTCCAGAAAAGGCAAAAGACCTTGGTGTGTCCGAGGGAACAGAGGTAGATTTCGAAGACTGGTCTTATCTTTATTTTCAAGATATGGATTTTCATATAGGTAAAAGCCTGAGTTACACGCATTACCCTTTCGCGAAACGCAACAAAACCATTGAGGAAAAATGGCAAGAGGGAATTAACGAAGGTAAGTCAAAAGCAGAAGCTCTAAAAGCTATTCAAGCTGATTATGAAATAGATGATACGTCGGTGAAGATTTTATTGGGACAAAAAATAAGTCCTCCAGATCTTGAATTACTCTATACATCAGTAGAAAACCCCATTTATGAAGCTTTGACAGAAGTCGAAGATGGCCGTTGGGGAGTAATGGATGGCGAGTCATTGCTCGACCATACTTACTACATGGGGGCACATTTGAAAGTTTGGGAATGGAGAAAACGTGAGGAAGTGGAAGCAGAAACCGAAACGTTTATGAGTCAGCTTACTAAGTCATCCAAAAAATAGTTTTTTCTGTT
>CAZMBO010000007.1:28883-31534 GCA_964564655.1 uncultured Nitrospina sp.
CCGAAACGTTTATGAGTCAGCTTACTAAGTCATCCAAAAAATAGTTTTTTCTGTTTAAAGAGAGTTACGGTCGAATGATGGGGTTGTGTGGGTAAACAAAACCATGAAACGTTTGTTAATCGTATTATAATATCCTTTATACCTTTCCATTCAATTTTCTGCCGTATTGAGTAGGAGAAAAAAGTTTACAATTTATATTGAAAGTCATAATATGCCCCCCATGTTAAAGGTAGAGTGTTATACATCCTCAAAATTGAATGAAAGACCGGTAGCTTTCTCCCTAAGTAATAGTCGTTACAAGGTAGAAGAGATTATCGACCGTTGGTATGGGGAAGGTTCGCGCTATTTCAAAATCAAAGCTGACGACGATAATATATACCTCCTAAAGTACGATGAGCGTAAGGATCGTTGGGAGTGGGTTTTTTATCAAAACCCTAAAATGCTGAATGCTTTGCCCAATTCAGATCTTGGCTCGTTGCAAGGTCCTCGGCGAGAGATTGAAGATCTGGACAATATCCACCCTATACACTGAATTTCAAAGAGCGGTTCGCTCATACATTTATTTTTTTAAAAAGATTTTTTAAATGTTGCGGGATAAGATTCTATGAACCGATTGAACCCTGAGGCGATCTATTCGTATGCAGGACAGCGTCGAAAAATGGTCGAAGAACAATTGGGCGATCGTGGCATTAAAGATTTGCATTTGCTCGAGGTAATGAGTCGGGTGCCTCGACATCTATTTACGCTCGACTCTTTTCAAGATCGCTCTTATGGCGATACGCCTTTACCCATTGGTGAAAATCAGACGATTTCACAACCCTATATCGTCGCGGCTATGACAGCAGCGTTGGAATTAAAAGGGGATGAGCGAGTATTAGAAATTGGTACCGGATCGGGTTACCAAACTGCGGTGATGGCTGAATTAGCTGCGCAGGTTTTTACGATAGAACGTATCAATGCTCTTTCGCGCAAAGCCCAGCAAATTCTTGACGGACTAGGTTATGCGAATATCGTTTTTAAAATGTTTGATGGAACGTATGGTTGGCCGGATCAGGCACCATTTGACGCTATCATGGTTACCGCCTCGGCAAAAGAAATTCCCAAATCCTTGATCAAACAATTGGGAGAGGGTGGAAGACTGGTCGCGCCGGCAGGAGATACAGATGAACAGAAACTAATCCTTTTGAGAAAAAAAGGCAATCAGGTGAGCAGGAAAGAAATTTGTGATTGTAAATTTGTCCCTCTGATCGGGAAATATGGCTGGCCCGAAAAATAATATACAACCGCTCAGATATAAAAGTTTTGTAAGAGGTCGGTGTCTTTGTTCAGCGAAGTCTGATTAGTTTTTTTTGATGAGATAATAGACCTCTCCCTTTTCATGGTAGTGGCCGGCCATAGCTCCTGCTTTTTGCCCTGTCCCAAAATAAAGGTCGGCGCGTGCCTTTCCGCGAATAGCACTTCCCGTATCTTGATCAATGACAAACCGGGAAATCTGTTTCCAGGACTTTATCTTATTATTCGCATCGAGAATCGGTTTCCGTATTTTTACAAAGACCAGTCCGCCTGCTGGGTAGATCGACTTGTCAGTAGCGATGGATCTTCCTCCTACCAGTTCTGCACCTCCTGAGCCGATTGCTCCTTCATCGCTGAGTGAGAAAAAGATATAGCGTTTGTTCTGGTTGAGATATTTAGAAATGTTTTGCGGGTTATTGGCAAAATATTTTTTAATTCCCTGCATCGAACCTTCACCTGTTGTGATCACGCCATCACGAATCATCAGTTTGCCGATGCCATTATATGAATATTTGTTGGACCCCTGATAGCGAACTCCCTGCCGTGTTCCACCGGGGAATTCGAGAACCCCTGAACCTTGAATATGAAGGAAATAGCGTTCAAGCTCATTTTCCAGCCAGGCGACTTCGAGACCTCGATTACTTAGAGCGCCTTTACGGTCGATTTCCTCGCGTGTCAAACTTCTCCAGTTTTTAGCAGATTTGTTTTGGAGAATCTGCTTTATTCCTATCTTGGATCCTGCTAATCGAATGTCTAGTTGCGTTCCCGCCATATGAAAATCTTTTCCCGGCATTTTGTAAATCGGGAAGCGGTAACGAGGTGAAGGAACCGGGCTCGCTGGGATTACAGGTCGGTAGTAACCGGTGAAAAGAACTTTTTTATCTTTCCCGTTTCCCACTCGGTGGAGTACAAACTCTTCATAAACTTTTTTATCGAAATCTTCCTGGGAGATATTTTTTTGCAATAGTTTTCGAAATGCTTCTAGGGTTTCTATGAGCCGACTGCGAGTGAGGGTGAAGTCGCCCAGACGTATCGGCGAAGCCGGGTCTTGCTCATACATAACCTCCAACTGGTTGTCGATAGCCAGTTGCAAGGATGCGGGATCCATGTCATCCGTGAAACTTTTTAAGTCTGCAATCGATTTCAAGCTAGGTTGTAACTCTACAGGTTTAGATTCTTTTTCTTTTGTTATAGATTTGTTTTTATGGGAATCAAATTTATGGGTATAATTTTTTTCATCCCTTTCAGGTTTGTGCGAAGAGATATCCGCAGTTCGGCTGGGGCCTTTGGTAGAGCAAGACGCGATTAGAAAAAATAATCCCAGAATTATTAATTGTGAAATCGCTAGACGGAGTTTG
>CAZMBO010000007.1:31634-42937 GCA_964564655.1 uncultured Nitrospina sp.
TGTCCATGGCTTCGTTCGCCAATTGGTCGCAGCGTTCATTTTCGGGGTGGCCCGCATGACCTTTCACCCAAATCCAGGTTATTTTATGCTGTTTGCTCAGGCTATGGAGTTCCTGCCACAATTCTTTGTTTTTTACAGGTTGCCGGGAAGCAGTCAACCAGCCTTTTTTTACCCAGTTATGGATCCATTCTGTCATCCCCTTTACCAGATACTGTGAGTCAGTGGTTAGGGTTATTTGATAAGGTTGGCTTAATTCTTTTAAGGCCACGATAGCTGCTGTCATTTCCATGATGTTGTTTGTGGTTTGTGGGTGGGATCCTTTAAGTTCCAGAACATTGCCATCGCCTCGAATAATGCAACCATAGCCCCCAGGACCGGGATTTCCCTTGCATCCACCATCTGTAAAAATTTCAATTGATTTCATAACTGGCAGAGCATGTAGGTAATCGGTCGGAGCATCTTGAAACAAGTAGTGATCGACTAGTTTCTGAATATGTTTTTTACAGTTCTTTCCGATATATACTTCGGGGATCGGGTAAGCACTCGAATTCTTATGGGAACCATAACATATTATTTTCATTAAGGAAATTTGAATTTATGACATTTATAAGGATTCTCTTGATTGGCAGTATTGAAAGATATGATAGATTAACTTGATCATTTATTTTTGGAGACATCCGGTGAAAGAGGCCCCCAAAGAATCTGAGTTAGACAAAGATTCTAGAGATATATCATTACAATGTGTCGATGCCATTGAAATTAGCTTGTTCATTGAAAAGGAAGGTCTCGCCTTTTATGAAAAGGCCGCAAAAAATGTTTTAGACTCAAGAGTGAAGGATATGTTTCTGCGTTTGGCAGAGGAAGAAAGAGAGCATATTCAGACTCTACAAACCAAAATCCAATTTTTACAACCTGCCATTTCTGGCAAAGGCAAAACCCGAAGACGCGTGGATTCCTTTATCAGTGAGCAGATCAAGGGAAAAATTTTCCCAACCTATGAACTGAAAGCGGTGAATAAATTTAAAAATGATCTCGAAGCTCTGGATTATGGGATCGAGTCAGAACAACGTTCGATTGAAACCTTGGCTCGACTACTAGAAAATGAGAAAAAACTGGATGTGAAAGCCATTTTTTTGCATTTGATAGTTGAAGAAAAAAAACATCTGGCTCTTTTAGAGGGCTTAAAGAAACAATTTTAATTTTAAAATGGGTGTTATACCCAGTTTGTTCCTGCTTCTTGGTGTTACATTGTATGTAGGAATTGCTAAGAGGAATCCTCTCTTAGTTGTAGGTACAAACTGTCTGAGGTGATATTCTAAAAATCCTAAGTCAGAAAAGGTCTAAACATTTTAATTATTAAGGTTTGACAACTTTTTTGGCCTGGTTTATTATTAATCTCTTTTTCTCTATAAATTAACTTAAAGACTAAGGATTACCAGAATGAGCAACTACGAGGTCAAAGCTGGCCCGGAGGCTTTTTTACCTCCTGCTGCAGCAACAATGGGAAACGTTTTACCCGATCCCGGGGAAGCGCATATTGGAGGTAAGGTTGTGCCTGAGGAAGAGGCATATGAAATTGCTGCCAGAAAGATTTTAGCGGCCAAAGTTCCAACTATTTTTCCAGGACCTTTGGTGCTTTGGAAATGGACTGATCATGTGGCGGAAAAAGCCAAGGCTCTTCGTGAGCTGGCCAATGAAGTCCCCATGCGATTGATCCCCATGGCTGACTACAGACCTAAATACCCTAAGATTATTCAGGAGTATGAGATCAATCCCAACCACCCCAATCTGACAATTTGGCATAACAAGATTGATGTATGTATTTTTATAGGTGTTCATTGCCATATGGCTAATTTATCTCTAAAGATTATTCGTGGCGGCACGAGTTGTTATACAATAGCGATGTGTGCTATGGCCGGGCATGAAGACGCTTGCCTTTCTTTTCGTGATGCAGACCTGAATATGATAGAGAAACTCAAGGCTATGATTAAAAAGCTTAAATCGGAGGGCGTGGAATCTCAGGCCGAACCTTTTACTCAATTTGTAATGGGTCGGTCCGGGGCTATTACCGAATAAATATAAAATAAAGAAAACCAATACTTAAAATTATTTTTTGATCATTTCAAGGCACTCTTTATACGGGAGTAAATTATATGAATAAACAAGTTGAACTTAAAGATAGAAAAGTCATAGCTTCGAAGCATGTAAAGCTAGGTCAAAAAAACCAGAAAGGCCAGACCTACACGGATGTAAACGATATTTTTTATAAGGCAAAACAAACACCTAGCTTCCTGACAGGGAGTGAAGTGATTCGTGCCGCCATCAAGATTGCCAGCGTAGGAACTTCGGTTGCCTATCCAATTACACCCCAGAGTGAAGCGGCGGCTTTGATTGGTGAGCTTTTTGCTGAGGGTTATTTGGATGAGTATTTCCGTGGCGAGAGTGAGTTTGCGGTTATGGGTCAATGCGCTGGGGCTGCCTTTGGAGGCCACCGGGTATTCACTACGACCGCGGGTCCTGGAACTTTGAGGGCTATGGAAAACTTTCCTATGTGGGCAGGTGCCAGATTGCCGATCCAGGTTTGTGTGACTTGCCGGGGCATTAATTCTCCCCTAAGTATTCAACCGGATACTTTGGAAATGCATTATCTGCTTGAGACGGGAATGCTGGTTTGGCACGCAGAAACAGCCCAGGATTTATTTGATTTTATTTTGAAGGGTTTCATTGTCGCGGAACAGCCAGATGTGCATGTCCCGATTGCGGTATGTTGTGACGGCTTCTTCGTGACTCATACCAAAGACACGGTTGAGCTTCCACCGGATGATATATGCCTGACCCCTTATGATCCATACAGAAATCCACAACCTGTTATGGATATGGAAACTGCACCGATCCGTATGATGCGTGACCCGTTTGTTATGAAATCCAATTACATCAGTTATGCCACCCATGCTTCCTGGCAGCAAGAAATCAAGGCGGCGGTTGAGCGTTCCCGCAAGCATACCATTCCGCTGTTGGATGGTTTGATTGATGAACATGACACCGATCGGGAAATCTTGATTGTGGGATCCGGAACGGCTGTTTCTCAGAGCCGCGAAGCCATCCGTCTGCTTGAAGAGGAAGGCATCAAGGTGGGACTGGTTAAAATCAAAACAATTCGTCCGTTCCCATTTGAGGAAGTTCGACAGGCGACCAAAAATGCGAAGCATATTATTGTTCCTGAGTTTAATGTTGGCGGATGGCTGGCCCGAGAAATCAAAGCCAATATCCCTGATAACGAAAGAGTTTATGTCGGGCCGCATGTTGCCGGTGGTATGACCATGCCTTCTGAAGTGATTGTAGAAGAAATTAAAAAACATTTGGGTATGGAAACCGCAACTGCAGTGAGCCTTGGCTAATATAAGGAAAATTAATTAAGTCATCTTTCCCAGTATGGGAATTAATTTATTAAAGGGGAATTTATGAGTAAGGAAAAGATCGTTTTATGTGAAGATCTGGCTGATATTATGCCACCGGAATACCAGGAGTTGGTTAAAGCGGCCACCTTTGGTGATCAGGACCGCGGCTGGAAGGACATTGGTTCTTCTAAAGAATTGATAGAGCAGCATTCTTTATGTGCGGGTTGTCCTGAGTCCATTGCTTTCCGCTATATTCTGGCCAGCCTGCCGGCTCCGGAAGATACGGTGTTTGTGGGTTCCACGGGTTGTACCAGTTTGGTTTTTCCGCATGTTGCGATTCATAACATCCACTCTTTGTTTGGCAATCAGAATGCGATCGCATCGGGTTTAAAGCGGACCTTGAAGGCTCGGTTCCCAGATGTTGAAAAGGATGTAGTGGTTCTGGCGGGTGACGGTGCTACGGTTGATATAGGCTTGGATATGACCATGCAATCCTGGTTCCGTCAGGAAAAATTCACTACCATTTGTTTTGACAATGAGCTCTATGCAAATACCGGTGGTCAGGAAAGTGGTTTGATGCAGAAGGGCTTTGTTGCCAAAATGGCTCCTAAAGGTAAGAACTTTGAAAAAGTTCGTCTACCGGAAATTGCCCGCGAAGCCGGTTGTGCTTATGTAGCCCTTTTAACTGTTAGTAAGCCAAATCGAGTGGAGCAAGCTATCAAAAACGCTATTTATGTCGCGCGTGAAGTAGGCCCCACATTTGTTCAACTTTATACCCCGTGTATTCTTGAGATCGGTAAACAGAGCATGGAAGGTTTGGATGAGATGAAAGATTCCGAATCCATTGGTGGTCGGTTCGTCCAGAAAGAATACATTACCGATGAAGCCCAGAAGTTACTGGATTCAATCAAAGAAGAAACCAAAGCTAGAAAAAAAGCGGCAAAAGAAGCTAAAAAGCTGGCAAACGCATAAAGAAATAGGAGTAGAAAAACTATGAGCAGGATGAATATCCGAATTTCCGGTTTGGGAGGTCAGGGAGCAGTAACGGCTGCGCATCTTTTGGCTATGGCTGCAAATAAGGATGGGAAATATTCTATCTCAAATCCTTTTTTCGGTGCTGAAAAGCGAATGGCTCCTGCAGAAAGTTATGCCAGGATTGGGTCGGAACGTATTTATGACCGAGGTGAATTGGTTTACCCAGACGTTATTATGGTGTTCCATCCTCAGGTTATCACTATGCAAAAGAGCTATACCGCACCGTTTTACTCGGGTATCAAAGAAAACGGATTAGTCATTATCAATACGAGTGATGACTTGTTGTCTGACGAGGACCACAAGCGTTTAGAAGATATTAATGTTGCTGTACTTAATCACGATGCCACTAAACTGGCTCTGGAAATCGGGAAAACCGAGCTTTCAACTAATATGGCGATGATTGGTGCCTGTGCCGGGGTGACAAAGGTTGTTAGTCTGGAGGCCTTGGATGGTGCCTTGCAGGACCGTTTTGGGAAAAGATACGTCGCATCAGGGGGTACCGCTACACTTGATGAAGCGATTAAAAAGAAATATGCCAAGAAAGAAATGCTCCTCAAGGCTAATATGGATTGCATTACCGAGTCCTTTAAAATGTCTTCTGAGTGGGCCGAAAAGCAGGATTTGAATTTGGTAGCTGTTTAAGGATGGGTGGGATGCAATCCGTCGGATATGTGTTTTAACCTTTTTTATATTATGAGGGGAGTTTTTGAGTGTACAACATAGCTTGGGTAGATAATGATAAATGTATCGCGGAAAAAGGTTGCCGGCTGTGCATCATGTATTGTCCTGAGGCGGACTGTATTATGCTGGATGAGTCTACGACAAAGGCCATAGTGGTTGAACCCCGTTGTAAGGGTTGTGATTTATGCAAAGTGGTATGCAGTACTCATAATGCTATTACCATGTTTCCTGTGGACCCGACTACGGGTAAGGTTATTAAGGGTGGCAAGGAAGCTGAATCGGCTGCATTGGGACAGGCTTATTCTGGTTAATTTATTTTAAAGATTTCCAAGCCTATGGCCTTAATGGTCATAGGCTTTTTTTTGGCCGTAAGCGGGTGAATTATTTAGAACCTTGGTTTATTTCCTTCATCTAATTTGCGAGCGGTCCTGTTTTAAACGCAACAAATTCTGCAAAGGAACTTATGAATGGTTGATACGTTTCAGAAAGAGGTGCAGTGCACTCTTTGTCCCGATACTTTTGAGCCATTGATTGAACCAGAAGAAGATAAAAGTGCCTACCCCATTTATTGTTCGAGTTGTTCCAACTACGTCCACGTGTCACGGGCTAACCCTGTTAGGGTTGCATTTCGTGAAGTTTTAGGTTTTAAAAAAGAGGCTCTAGCACTTGCTTTTCAAAGTGTTTTAGCTCCCTGCCATTGTGGAGGTGAATTCAATCACGATTCTGGAAAAAGATGCCCCGATTGTCTTTATAAAATTGAAAGAGAGGCTAGAAAAACAGCTAGTGATACGGAGATAGAGTTCAAGTGTCCTTGGAATATAGGGGAACTCAAAAAATTTGAAGCCAAATTTTTTGAATATATCTTCCAGAAGGTTGAATCGAAAGAGGAGAACCTAAAACAATTGATCGAAAGATTTGAATCGGGTGAAATTGATGCAGAAACCTATATGGAAGGACTGGAATCGCTTCGATTCAGAGAGTCCACCCAGGTTTCCGTGATCCAGGCCTGGGCCATGATACTTGGTCCTGATTTGGCATTTCGCGCCGCAGAAGAACATGAGCTTGTTGAAAGATACGGTACTCGAATACTGGTTAGTATTGCAGATGCACTGGAAATCAGCTCAGGGAAAGCGGTTCTCGCAACTCTTACTAATGAAATGAAAAACTGGGATGGAACAGTAGAAAGGGAATTGAAAACCTTCATTGCTAAAATTGGTGGCGGATTCTAGCCGAGCGCCGAAAATAACACCCCGCAAAAAATTTCTCCTAGAAATCCTCGCTCTATTTCCTGTTAGTTTATATATCGATTTATAACCTGCTGTACTGAAGAAAGATAAGAACCTCCAAAGAGATTCAGATGGTTCAATAAGTGGTAAAGGTTGTACAGGTCTCTCCTTTCCTGATATCCGGGATTGATTGGTAAAGCTTCGTGGTAAGCATCGTAAAACCTTTGGGGTAATCTGCCAAACAATTCTGTCATAGCTATATCTGCTTCACGCAATCCATAGTAGACTGCCGGATCAAAAATGCAGGGATTTCCTTTAGAGTCTGCGAAATAGTTTCCAGACCAAAGGTCTCCATGCATCAACGCAGGAATCTCACCTGTGATATCTAAAAATTTATTCAGATTATCGCAAAGTGAATCGAGTTTTTTGTCGGTAGAAGTAGGTAGCAGGCCCGCCTGGCGTGCGAGTTGTCTTTGAAATTCTATTCTGTGCTCGCGGAAAAAAACGATCCCATCTTTTTCCGGATCATTTTTCTGCGGTGTGCTGCCAATATAGTTGTCATGATCCAACCCAAATTTGTCCTGACTCAGACGGTGAAGCTCAGCTAAAGCATGGGCGAATCGATCTGCAGAAATTTTGTCTTCTGTTGAATTTTCCAAGTACTCCATTAAAAGAAAGGTTGGGCGTGGCCCGGATTGAAGGGCAATGGGTTTGGGGATCTTTGGTCCTTTTTTTGCCTGTGAAAGAAGCCGGAGCCCCTTCACTTCTGCTAAAAAAAAATCGGTTGGGGGATTCGAATTTTGCTTCATGAAAACCCGTTCCCCATTTGTTAACTGGAGTACCTGAGTTTGATTGATGCTTCCACCACTTGTCGGGAAAGAGGATTTTACTGTCGCTCCATATATGGGTTCCAGTAATTTATTTATTTCATCTTTCATGGTTGGAGCATTGTTTTTAAACGCTCCAGAATTTTTGGGCAAGCTCTTTCAACCATTTCAAAAACAAGCTCGAAACCTCTATCTCCTCCATAATAAGGATCAGGGACTTCCAAGTTGCCTTTGTTTTCCGGATCAAAAGATCGAAACAAAAAAAGCTTATCCTGGGTATCTGCTAATGGTCGCATCGCTTTTAGGGTTTCGAGGTTGCTATGATCCATAGCCAAAACCATATCCATTTGTTTAAAATCGTTTGCTTGAAAATGACGTGCCCGACTATCGAGAGTCACCCCGTGTTTTTGTGCAGTTTTCTGCATTCTATTGTCTGGTGGTTCGCCAATATGCCATCCGCTAACGCCTGCAGAACTGATAAAAATAGTTTTTTCAAGCCCTTCTTGTTTTACAAGCGATTCCATTACTCCCTGTGCCAACGGGGAACGACAAATATTTCCATGACATACAAAGCAAACGTTTAATGTTTTGTTCATTTATTGATTTACTAGAATTTTGCGTTTAATATATGCGAGCATTTATATCATATTAATTCATGAAATTTCCTTTCGTCTTTTCTGAATTATTTCTTTTTAGGGGTATTTTATTTTGATTCCACGCTACACACTTCCTGAAATGGCTTCCATCTGGGAGCCGAAAAACAAATTTAAAATTTGGTTAAAAGTTGAGATTCTAGCGTGTGAAGCGTTGGCAAAACGTGGAGAAATACCTAAAACGGCTTTGAAAGATATTCAGGAGAAATCTGATTTCAGAGTAGAACGTATTGATGAAATTGAAAGAGAAGTCAAACATGATGTAATAGCTTTTCTCACATGCGTGGCAGAATATGTGGGGAACTCGGCTCGCTATATGCACTTAGGGATGACATCTTCGGATGTGCTGGATACGGCCTTAGCAGTTCAGTTGAAGCAAGCTTCCACCCTTATTTTGAAGGAATTAAAAGCTTTTCAAGGTGCACTGAAAACCCAGGCCTTAAGGCATAAGATGACCCCGACGATGGGGCGTTCTCATGGAATTCATGCTGAGCCTCTTACTTTTGGGTTAAAGGTAGCAAATTGGTATGAAGAGGTGGGGCGTAATATTGAACGGGTTAAGCGCGCTCGGCAAAGCATTTCTTACGGTCAGATTTCAGGTGCGGTGGGGACATTTGCCTGTATACACCCCGAGGTGGAGGAGTATGTATGCTCCAAGCTAGGACTGAAACCGGCACCGGTTTCAACTCAAATTATTCAACGAGACCGGCACGCAGAATTTTTCAGTACATTAGCAATTGTTGCAGGAACAATAGATAAAATTGCAACAGAAATTCGCCACCTTCAAAGAACAGAGGTTCTCGAAGTGGAAGAATTTTTTTCAAGTGGGCAAAAGGGGTCTTCCGCGATGCCTCATAAAAGAAATCCCGTAGTGTCGGAACAAATGTGTGGATTGGCGCGAATAGTTCGGTCGAATGCTTTTGCAGCTCTGGAAAACATGCCTCTCTGGCACGAAAGGGATATCAGCCATTCTTCGGTGGAGCGGGTAATTGGACCAGACAGTACAATTCTCATTCATTATATGCTAAGAAAAATGACGAGCATGATGGAACGTTTGATTGTTTATCCAGAAAACATGATGCGTAATTTGGAAAAGACAGAGGGATTGATCTTTTCTCAAAGTGTGTTGTTGGCATTGGTAGATAAAGGAATCACCCGTGAGGAAGCATACAAGCTGGTGCAAAAGAATGCGATGCAATCCTGGACCAAAGGCAAGGACTTTTTAACCCTTCTTAAAAAGGATAAAAAAATTGGTGCATTGTTGAAAAAAAATGAAATTGAAAAGATTTTTAATTTGAAAGCTCAATTTAAAAATGTGGACATAATTTTTAAACGGATATTTAAACAATAAAGAGATCATTATGGAAAAATTAGAACGACTTTACGAAGGTAAGGCAAAAATTTTACACAAAACCTCTGACCCGGATTTGTTGATTCAGTATTTTAAAGATGATGCATCCGCATTTGATGGGAAAAAAAAGGGAACGATCGTCGACAAAGGGGTAATGAATAACCATATGTCCAGCCGCATATTTGAGTATTTAGAAGAAAATGGGGTAAAAACTCACTTTGTAAAAACCCTGAATGATCGAGAAATGTTGGTAAAAAATTTGGAGATCATACCTGTAGAAGTGGTGCTGAGAAACGTTGCCGCAGGCAGCTTGTGCAAGCGGTTGGGCATTGAAGAAGGAAGGGTTTTTGAGGAACAACCCATTCTAGAATTCTTTTATAAGAGCGATCCGTTGGGCGACCCCATGATCAACGAATGCCATGTCGATATTTTTGGTTGGGCCACTAAAGAAGAGGTAGAGATTTTGAAGTCGGAAGGAATCAAAATCAATAAGCTGATGGTGGAATTTTTTAAAGAACGAAAAATACGACTGGTCGATTTTAAGGTGGAGTTCGGCCGGCATAAGGGGGAGGTGCTCTTAGGCGATGAAATAAGCCCGGATGGGTGTCGGCTATGGGACTGGGAAACCAACGAAAAAATGGACAAGGACCGATTTCGCTTTAACTTGGGAAGTGTTGAAGAAAAATATCAGGAAGTATACGATCTGATCTGCGCTCCCTAACGGGATAGGAAATATCGATGGATAAAAACGGAAGGCTAATTGTGTCCTACTCTGGAGGGGGCAGACCTATTATGTTCCTGCGTAGCATTAAAGTTAAGCAAAGTACTATAGCTGAGATGGGTCGCCACTAGATATCCTTACAAACCATTTTTTCAAGAGGCTGAGCCTGACATTCAATGGATTCAGTCATGCCGTTTGCTACCGCTCCGCAAGCCGTACTGATACCTGTCATGATAGTATCCTGTTTTTCCATCCCTTTCACTTTTTGGCAGACAATTTGATCTTTGTATTTGATACAAATTTCGCACTGGTACTTGTTGCCCGTCCAGAGCAGATCAATAGAAACGCTCGCGACTAAAAGTAAAAAACCTATAGTTATTAATACTCCTTTATTCATTTATTATTTTAAATAGGTTTGGATTTTGTAGCACTGGCTTCCTGTGTAATAAAATAATTTTCTCGGTAAAAGATCAACTCTTGCAGGGATTCCCGTATGTCTATCATTGCAGCATGTTCCTGACTTTTTTTAGGAAATTTGGGGCCGGTTGGATACCAACGAGTTACCAGCTCTTTAATGGATGTTACATCAATGCTACGGTAATGAAAATATTCATGCATTTCGCGCATATATTTATGCAGAAATTTTCGGTCTTGATGAATCGAGTTTCCGCATAAAGGGGAAGTGCCCTTCGGACAATACTTTTTAATAAAAGCCAATGTCCTTTTTTCTGCCTCAGCTTCGCTGATCATCGATTCCTGCACCCTTTTAACCAGGCCGGAGGCAGTATGGTGTTTAGTATTCCATTCGTCCATCTGTTCGAGTATTTCATCGCGCTGGTGGATAGCAATGCAAGGCCCTTCCTCTAAAACATTCAATTCGCTGTCTGTAATAAGAGTGGCTATTTCTATTAGGACTTCTTTTTCTACCTCGAGGCCGGTCATTTCGCAGTCCATCCAAACGAGATTATATTTTGATTTTTTCCCCATTCTTTTCTTTTTATCAGGAACCCTTCTCTAAAGGAGGGCAAGTATGAAGTAAATTCTATATTTAGTCTATTAGGGCAATTAAATTAAATCTTAGATCCAAAAAAACCCCAATGTAACACTCTTTTTTATTTCAATGAGTTTCAGATTGTATCTTAAATGGCCTAAAATATGAACCTTTGTTTAGCCTAGTTTCTTGTAGTTTTTATCCAATCAAAAAAGTTAACTAATTTAATAATAATTTCTTATTTTTGTATTTGATTGCTCGGTTTTGAGTCGTAGAAAAAAAGGGGGAACAGACAGGATTAAAACTGTCCGTTCCCCCGTTGGGAGGATATGGGGGAAAAATTCGGCCTTGGAACCAAATCTGTACCCCCAGAAAGGAGGAGAAAAAGTACTATACGGAGTGTATAAAACTAAAATTAAA
>CAZMBO010000007.1:43037-46422 GCA_964564655.1 uncultured Nitrospina sp.
CTTATTGCCAGACGGCAATCCCGGTACCAGGAAATATTTTTGTTTGCCTTAAAATTTTTCATGGCATCCTTCAATTCCTCAATAGCCAGATCTGGTTTTTCATCTCCATAATAAGCGAAGGCCAGGCCCACTCTCCCCAATCCTTCTTCTGGTTTGAGTTTAATAGTTTTTTTGAAAGCGGATATGGCCTGAGGGTATTTTTTAATAGCACCAGAAGTGTTGGCAAAACTGAACCAAGACTCGTATTGCTGCGGATGGCTTTCTGTAAGATTCTGGGAAACTTCAACGGCTCGATTAAGGTTGCCCAGTTTAGTATTGGTCCCTGAGATTTTCAGTCCAGCAAAAAGCCTGATATTTGGTGGAGAGTCTATCAGCAACTTTTCCCAGTATTCAATCGCCTCTTCATAAAAACCATCTTTGTCGAGTTCAAGGGCTTCTTTGAGAGAGGTCTTGTACGTATCAGCTTTAGAATAAGTAGAAAATGCCATGCTGATCATTACAGAAAAAATTAGCAATTGAACTATTCTAAATGGTTGTTGTTTTTTAACTTTCATAATTAAGATCAATAATTAATTTTTTGTTTCTTCAGATAAAAAGGTGGATTCTCCTTTAAGTAGTGGAGTTAGAGCTTTGGTGAATGTTTCTATGAAATGATCCTGATGATTCATTATTTCAGCCACATCATTTGGGCGTAAATAAAATACATTTGAAGCTGTTCCTTGATGTGTATGCAGAACTGCTTTCTGGCATTCCATATTGGCATCAGATAAGACCTTTGCTTCCATCATAAATGTTCCGGGTAGATTATGGGTAGCAAGTTTTACGGAACGCCCAATTGTTTTCATTTTTAATTTAAAATTTTGGAAACATGATCTTTCTATTTTATTTCCAAATTTTCTACCGTTAAAAATGGTTGGTAGGGTCTCCTTTTCAATAAATATGCGATGCAGATCCTTCTGAATCCGTTCTTGTATAAAAAAGAAATCGTCATAGTCGATAGGGTCACCTGAAGTATTGATTACCTTAAAGACATCAAATACCTTGTCATTCATCGTCTGAATATTGGCTTGTACTATATCAAGTTGATTGAAGGCAAGAACTGCTGACACTTTATGCAGAAATCCTTGGGTATCTTGAGAGCAAACGATCAAATCTGAGGGTTGCCCTGGATTAAACAACATTTCTGCCATAAACGGTTTTTTGGACTGACTGAACTTGTAATAAAACTCCAACTGTGATTGCAACTCGCGAGGTAACCGAACCATTTTTAAAAACTCTAGTTTGATGGCATTGGGAACGCTTTCACGCTTTTTATGGTGGAGGGTATATTGATAGAACAGTTTCAACTGTTCTATTTGTGTGCGCGACATATCCATTTTGGTTCCACCCCGATCTGCATAAGTAAGCAGGACCAGCATTTTAAGTCTTTCCTTATCATGGTTGACCAAATCAATTACCATATCATAGGTGTCATCTGCTTCCGGATCTAGCAACATCAGGTCATAAAGAGTCAGATGTTTTTCGACAAGAAAAGCAACATCCTCTACTCTTTTGGGTTTGTTGCCATAGCCGAGGTTTTTCAAGATTTTGGGAATCAATTGAGCCCCTACCAGTTCTTCATTTTGTTGCCCAACCTTGACACCCTTGCCGATATCGTGAAGTAGAACAGCAAGTTTGAGAGCGGTTTTATCTCTCTGCGAATGGTAGATTTCTGCAAGAAAGGGATCGGCAGTTTCCCTAAATTCCAGTCTGTTCAAGACATCTAAAGCTGAAAGGATGTGAACATCGGTAGGAAATTTGTGGACGTAGATGTCTTGGAGCAGACCACGAAGGTTTTTAAACTCAGGAATTAAAAAGTTTTCCAGGATTCCAAATTCATGCAAAAGGCGAAGGGCTTTTGAAAAAAATTTTCCTCGAATAATGCGTTGAAAGCAATTTTCGATTTCTAAATGGGAAGCATCGTCTATGAAAATGGGATAGGTTTGATCAACATGCTGCTCGATGGCCCGAACCACTTCATAGGAAAGAGAATAACCTCTTTCTGCAACCCATATAAAGACTTTAAAAAACCAGAAAGGATTGTTGGAAAATAAAACCTCCGGTTCTTTATCAAAAAAAATCTGTTTCTGAGTATTTAATGAGAAAAATTCAGAAAGATTCTTTTGCTTTTTGGTATTAGCGGCCATACTTTCCGAATAAAGGTTTCGGCTAAATCTTTTAAGCGGATAAACGGCTTCAAAAAAATATTTCTGAAAAAATTCCTTTACTTCATAGCCCATTGACTTTGCTATTTTTTCCCTTACTTCATAGCTCATCACATCCTTATGCGCTCCCTGTTGAATCATGTGTAAAAGAAGCCGTACCTTAGAGAGAAAGTTGAGCCCTTTTTTCATGTTTTTGAAGGCGAGCGGGCTTATTAGGTTCTTAGCGTATAAGTCGTTTAATAGTTCGTACTGGTTGGTTTTTTCAATTTTTTTAATTATTCGGATGGAAGCTAAAGCCCAGTATAATCTCTGCAACTCTTCTTTTATATCGGGCTCCTGGTTGAAAACGGTATTCTGAACTTCATAATAACCACCGTGACTTAAGCAGTGTTTGGTAATTTCATCCTGATTCAGAAGACTTGTAGTTTTAATTGAGGCTGTGAATTCCTTATAGGCATGATTATTTCCAGTGACAAAGCGGTGTTCGAGCAGGGAAATAAACTGCGTTATGCTCTCCTGGTTAAGCTCTTTGTCAAAAGATTCGTTTTCGGTGTAACAGGAGTTTCTTGAAACAGGAAAAAAATCCTGATGGATAAAAAGATATTCGAAGTGAAGGGTGATTTGCTTTCCCCATTTTTTTTTCTCGTCATCTAACGAAGCCTCAGAGATAATTTGGATATCTACATCCGACCGAAAATACATTTCCTCTCGCCCATAACCCCCACGAGCTAGAATGAAGAGCGGAGCAGTTTCCTGAGTTAAACTCTGATTGTTTTGTTGATTGAAAAACCATATTGCCGAGGCGAAAGCTGCTTGTACAATCGTGTCGACCAATGCCGTTTGTTTGAGCAGGATAAGATGAGAGTTGTCTGATTTAAGGCATTCTTTTTTAAGAAGCTCAGTTTCATTGTAAACAAACTCCAAGGCCCGATCTTTGAAATCCAAATAATATATTTGCGGGTTTATTTCGGCTTGATCAGAAAATATTTTCGATTGGTCAAGAATGAAAATTTTTTCCCGCAGTTTTTGCCGATATAATTCGGAAAGATTGCGATTGGCTAAATAGAGTTCATTCATTCTGGGCTCTAGGCAAAGTGCGAAGCAGTTGAATCGTGCCCCGGAAATAATAATAACCAGATTTAGAATAAACCCAAAAGCTTAGAAATTCAAGAGGTTAGGAG
>CAZMBO010000008.1:0-14442 GCA_964564655.1 uncultured Nitrospina sp.
GAGCTTAGACTTTTTATATTAACCATCAAAAATAAGGATTATCCAATCCCCCTCACCCTTGCCATTAATCTACTCTTTAATAGGCTACGGCTAGTGGTCCCCACACCTAGTAGTGGTTATTTTTTTATTGAATATTTCTCTACCTTCCAGAATTTCCAAATCAATCACTACTTTATAAACAGGCAATGAAAATTTAATGTCTTTTAACTTCACCGCATCTTTTTCAGAAACGAGGATGAGTTTTCCTCCTTCCTCAAAAGCTCGAAACTCTAAATCTTTAATATCCTGCAAGCTGTAAACATGGTGATCCGGAAAAGCTTTAAACACTTTTAACTGCACCTGGGAGTCCTCCAAAATCTGGCGGAACCCTTCAGGGTTTGCGATCCCACAGAACGCGACCACCGGTTGGTTCTTCAAAGCTTCCGCATCGCAAACATCGTCATTTTCTATGTTAATTATAGAATCCAGCCGAAGATGGGTTTTTATTTGCGGAATGGAACCAAGAAATTTTTGAGAAAATTTAACGGGGCCTCCTAAATAGCGTGTAAAGCAAACCATATCTGCTCTTTGTGTTTCGGAAGCGGGTTCGCGCAATTCACCAGCAGGGAACAAGTGATTGTTTCCCAAAGGTCTTTGATGGTCACATAGTAGGATATCCAAATCTCTGCGCAAAGCCAGATGCTGGAATCCATCATCTAGAATCAAGGTGTCGATTTCGAAATTTTCCAAAGCATAACGACCTGTCTGAAACCTGTCAGAACCTGTAATTATAGGAACGTTCTTCAGTTTTTCTGCCATCATCACTGCTTCATCTCCCACCCTATCCGGTGAAAGAAGAAGAGACTTCCCATCACATACCACATTTACGAACTTATTTGATTTTCCCCCATAACCTCGCGTCAGGATAGCTGGCTTATATCCATTTCCTCTCAAAGTTTCAGCAATCATCATAACAAATGGGGTCTTCCCTGTCCCACCAAGCGTTAGATTTCCAACGCTGATCACTCTGCAATCAAGGCTGCGCTGCGGAAAAACCCCCCAACGATAGGCCCACAACCGAAAATGATGGCCCAGAAGATAAAAAAATGAGACGCATCTCAAAAACCAGAAAACAGGAAACCAATACCACTTCCGGTTTGGAGATATGATTTTATAGAATAACTCTGACATTTTTATCGATATTTTTAAAATATTTTAGGAGTATACTCTTACCATATGGATTTTTTGTATTATATGCTAACAGCCACCCTGATGCTTGCCGTATCTCCTTTCCTGCTGTTAAAAGCCTTGGTTTCCCCAAGCTTTAGAAAAGATGTTAAGGATAGGGTAAAAGGTACAAAAACTCTTCTCAAGTTAAAAGAAAGCTTATGGATACATGCCTCATCAATAGGTGAAGTACGTTTGGCAAAAACCCTCATAACCGTTTTACAGGAACAGGGCGAAACGCGCCCTATCGTTTTATCCACATTCACTCCTACGGGATATGCAATGGCAAACGAAGAAAACCTGCCACATGTTTTCAGATTGCCATTAGATTTCCCGTTGTGGCTGAACCCGGTCTTTGACCAGATCGCACCATCACAACTAATCCTTATTGAAGCAGAGCTGTGGCCCTGCCTACTACGGCAATGCAAGAAGAGAAAAATTCCGGTGTTACAAATCAACGGAAGAGTCTCCAAAAAATCTCTAAATCGTTACGGAAAATTAAAGAGTTTCTTTTTATGGATGACAGAAGGGGTGACCCTGTTTTCCATGCGCTCTCAATTAGATGCAGAGCGATTGCTTGAACTCGGCATACCTGAAGAAAAAATAAAAGTCACAGGTAATATAAAATTTGATGTCCCTCCAATGGAATCTAACGAGCTGAAGTCTATTGCATTTGACCCCAGTTCTTTTCTAATCGTTTTTGGGTCAACCCGGCCGGGAGACGAAAGGCCCGTAATGGAGGCTTATGTTAAATTAAAAAAAGATTTTCCAAATATCATTGGGGTAATCGCCCCCAGACATATGCAACGTTGTCACGAAGTGGAAAACCTTATCCGGGAGTTTAATGTCGAATATATCTCATACTCAAAAATGGAGGAAGGAGACGATTGGGTCAACCATTCAGGCTCATTAATTCTTGTGGACAAACTGGGAGTGTTGAGTAATTTTTACGCCAATGCCAAACTGGCTTATGTTGGAGGCGGATTCAACCCCCGTTTCGGTGGTCAAAATATTCTCGAACCGGCGGTATTCGATATGCCTGTACTTTTCGGCAGACATATGAATAATTTTGAAGATGAAGCTAAGCTACTCATTGACTCCGGAGGCGGCATCCAACTACAAAAAGAAGAGGAGCTCTATCCAACACTCAAACATTTTATCTTAAGTTCTGAAGACAGGCAAAAAGCCGGCCGGGCAGCAGCCGAAACTGTTCGCAACCATCGCGGCGCTGCACTCCGTAATATAAAAATTATCGAAGAAACACGTTCTGCCTAAACTCTGGTTTTGATTTGATATGACCTTTTTTTACCACATTCTTTCCCTACTAATCGCTATTATCATTGTTCCTGTATTCACCATATTGTCATTTTTTTCGAAATATAAATTTAAATTTTTGAAACACCATTTTGGTTTTACACCAAAAATAAAAAAGGAAAGAGGCAAAATTCTTTGGTTCTATGCACTTTCTCTAGGGGAAGTGAAAGCAGCTGCACCTATTCTAAAAAAAATTCATGAAAAAAATCTAAATTTACAAATCGTGGTTTCCGTCACTACCGATTCTGGTTATGAAGGAGCCTTGATGCATCTTAAAATAGCGGAAAATATTTTCTTTCATCCCTTAGATTGTCTACCCTTCACCTGGATGGCACGGAGCAGGATTCAACCCGATATGTATGTGGTGATTGATACAGGCTTCTGGCCGGGTTTGATCGACCAATTACACAAACAAAATACATCAATAATCTTACTCAATGGTCGTATTTCACATCGTTCTGCCAGTGGCTACTTGAAAGCTGGTTCTCTCTTTAGAAATATGTTTCAACAATTCAACCTACTTTGCATGCAAAACTATAATAGCCAGCAAACTATGGTAGATCTGGGCGTAAACCCTGAAAAAATAGAAGTGGTCGGCGACCCAAAATTCGATTCCTTGCAGCTAATGACGGATAATGACAGAAATCGTTTGCGACAGTTTTATAAATTAGAAGAAAGTACGCCCGTATGGGTAGCTGGTAGCACTCATGCTGGAGAAGAAGAAATAATTCTCAACGCTCATCAGCATTTGAAGGAAAAACATCCCTGTCTGGTTTTGATTCTTGCTCCAAGAAGAATTGAAAGGGCAGATGAAATAGCTGCTCTGCTTGAAAAAAAAAGTATTTCTTATTGCCGCCGTTCTTTACTAGAAAACTCCGAACCGGAGTCGGTCATTCTCTTGGATACGATCGGGGAGTTAGCTGCAGTATATTCATTAGGTCAAGTGGTATTTATCGGTCATAGTCTTATCGAACCTGGCGGCGGACATAGCCTGATAGAACCATTGTCACATGGCGTCGCCGTGCTGCATGGACCTCACATCGAAAATATAGATCATGTAGCAGATGAAGCGCATAAACAAAGTGTTGCGTTCACGGTTAGAAATTCGGAGGAGATTAAAGAAAAAGTTGATTCCCTTCTTAAACAAAAAGACTATCGCAGGAGACTGGCCTCCAAAGCAAAATCTTTCATCAGTGATCAACAAGGAGCCGCAGAAAAAATGGCAACCATTATTCTTAAGTTTTTGGAGTCCTAAAGTTTTTTTTAGTCGCTTTACTCACAAAATAAATAGCAAGACTAGATAATAAAAAAGCCGGGACTAATTCGTAAATCACAGAATCGGAAAAACCGTTGATTTTCCAAACCAATGTAATTACAAACCCCGTCAACATTCCTGCAATCGCGCCCTGGCGCGAGGTCTCTTTCCAATAAAGAGTAAAAAGAATCAATGGCCCAAAGCTAGCTCCTAGCCCAGACCACGCAAATAGCACAAACCAGAAAATAACACGTGTCTCACCCAATGCAATAAGTATCGCTCCCAATCCCAACAATAGAACTGTCAATCGGCTTACGAGGATTATTCGTTTGTGCGATAAAGACTGTTTTAGCATTTTTGAATAAATATCATGCGCAACGGTCGATGCTGCTACCAGTATTTGCGCCGAGATCGTAGACATGATTGCAGACAAAACACCTATTAGAACAATAGCCGTTAAAAAAGTTGGTAAAAGTTGTTCCGCTGCTTTTGGAAATAAATGCTCAGGGTCTTCCAATCCAGGAAAAAGAACTTGTCCACAAATTCCCAGTAAAATAGAAGAAGAATAAATAAGCAATCCCCACCCTAAAGCGATCCATGTTCCATTTTTAATAACCTGGGTATTTTTCGCAGCCATGTAGCGAGTAACAACATGCGGCTGCCCTGGATAGCCAAGCCCAATCCCCAACAATCCAACCATTGAGCCAAAAAAAGCAGCAATGGATTTTCCCCCCATCCATTCAAGCGTTGCAGGAGAGACCTGTTCTACTTCCACCAGCATGGCGGAAAATCCACCCAAGCTTTGCACTGCCACTAGAGATACAACAACCAAACCAAAGACCATGATGAGTCCTTGAATAAAATCTGTCCAAGCTACAGCACGTACACCGCCCATCATTGTGTAACCCAATACAATTATGCCGCCGACTGAGATACTTAAAACATGAGGCACTCCGAAAATGGCATCAAAAGTTTTCCCGATGGCTATCAACTGGGCCGCCACATAGCACATCATGCAGGAAAAAATAATCACTACTGAGATTAAGCGTAAAACATGCTTCTCATCATTAAAATAATTTTCTATGTAGTCAGAAAGAGTCACTGCTTGAATTTCTTCGGATTGTTTTCTAATTTTTTCTGCAATGAAAAACCAGTTGATCAGGTATCCCATCAGACATCCAGGCAAAAACCAGATTGCGGACAGTCCTTCCGTATATGCAAGCCCTACAGTACCTAAAACAGCCCAGGCACTTTCTGAACTAGCTGTAGAAGAAATAGCAGTAACCCACGCTTTTAAAGAACGGTCAGCAAGAAAAAAATCCAACGGTGATCTTATCTGGCGAGAGGCCAACCATCCGATGCCCAACATAATCAGAAAATAGATTAAAAAAACTATCGCTATGGCTCCTGAAAGCTCTGTCATTATCGCACCGTGGTGATCAAATATTGGCTGAGTAAAAAATATATTGGCAAGTTGCATCCCTCGCTAGAGGATAGATTATGTTAGAATTCCTGTTTTTAAACTTATAGTAATCCTCAAGGCAAGAAAAATATTTATGAATCCTTACGAGCCAAACCTTATTGAAGCAAAATGGCAGGCACATTGGGAAAAAAATAAAACGTTCAAGGTAGAACGCGATTCTTCCAAAAAGAAGTTCTATCTTTTAGAAATGTTCCCGTATCCTTCAGGACGTATCCACATGGGTCATGTTCGAAACTACACTATCGGTGACACATTAGCACGATTCAAACGGATGAAAGGGTTCAACGTTATTCATCCTCTAGGTTGGGACGCGTTTGGAATGCCCGCCGAAAATGCCGCGATCAAAAATAATACGCATCCTGCTAAATGGACTTTTGAAAACATTCGCACCATGCGCGAACAAATCAAAGCTCTTGGTTTGAGTTATGACTGGGACCGTGAAATAGCTACCTGCCACCCTGGATACTACAAGTGGAATCAATGGTTATTTCTGAAATTTCTGGAAAAAGGAATCGCCTATAGAAAAAACTCCACAATAAACTGGTGTGAAGTTTGCCAAACGGTTTTAGCTAATGAACAGGTAGTCGATGGTTGTTGCTGGCGCTGTGATAATGAAGTTTTACAAAAACAACAAGAAGGCTGGTTTTTTAAAATTACCGATTATGCGGATCGCCTTCTGGAAGGATGTAAAAATCTTTCGGGGAAATGGCCGGAGCAAGTGCTCACCATGCAAACTAATTGGATTGGTAAAAGTTTCGGCGCAGAAGTTGACTTTAAAGTCAAAGACAGCGATCACGCTATTAAAGTCTTTACAACCCGACCCGACACCTTATACGGCGCGATGTTCATGGTACTGGCTCCCGAACACCCTTTAACTTTTCAGCTTTCGCGAGGAACCGAACAAGAGTCTGAAGTAGATGCTTTCATTAAAAAGGTAAACCACCAAGACACCATCGCACGCACCAGCGATACCGGCGATAAAGAAGGGGTGTTTATAGGAGCATATGCCACCAACCCCTTGACGGGAGAATCTATTCCAGTTTGGACCGCAAATTTTGTTCTTATGGATTACGGCACTGGTGCCATCATGTCGGTTCCTGCCCATGATCAAAGAGATTTGGATTTCGCACGCAAATATAATCTTCCCGTTCGGGTTGTCATTCAACCCAAAGATGAAATGCTTGATGAAAAAACTATGGCCCAAGCATTCAGCTCAGATGGAGCTATGATCCATTCCGAAAACTTCGACGGACTTGTCGGCCAAGAAGCCCGTAGGAAGGTGTGCGAATATCTAGCTAAAGAAGGCATCGGCAAAGCTACCGTCAACTTTCGTCTTCGTGACTGGGGGGTTTCAAGACAACGATATTGGGGCACGCCCATCCCTGTTGTACATTGCGATGCCTGCGGAATTGTTCCAGTGAAATATAACCAACTGCCCGTCGAACTGCCATTAGAGGTACAACTAGGAGAGAAAGGACAGTCGCCACTTCATACTCTCGAATCGTTTTATAAAACTAAATGCCCAAAATGTAAAGCCCCGGCTAAACGTGATACCGATACTTTGGATACTTTTATTTGTTCTTCGTGGTACTTCGACCGCTATACTTCACCACGCCTGGAAGATAATCCTTTTAATCTGGAAGACAACGATTACTGGATGCCCGTGGATCAATATGTTGGTGGTATTGAACATGCCATTCTGCACTTACTATACTCTAGATTTTTTAATCTCGTACTAAACGATATCGGACTGACCCAAACCAAAGAACCCTTTGATCATCTTTTAACTCAAGGAATGGTTATTAAAGATGGAGCAAAAATGTCGAAGTCAAAAGGTAACGTGGTGGACCCCGACGAAATAATAAAAAATTACGGTGCAGATACCGCCCGGATTTTTATTCTATTCGCGGCACCCCCAGTTAAAGATTTAGAATGGAGCGATCAAGGCGTAGAAGGTTGCTTTCGATTTCTAAAACGAGTCTGGCGGATTTTTAGCGAGTTTGTTGACGTGATAAAAACTGCCTCACCCCCTGATGAAAATTTTTCCACATCAATAAATGAATTAAAAGAACTGCGCAGAATAACCCATGTAACAATCAGGCGTGTCACCGAAGATATCGAAAAACGAATGCAATTTAACACCGCCATCGCGGCAATTATGGAATGGGTCAATCATCTCTACCATTTCAAGGAGTGGAAAGAAAAGCAAAGTGAAGTGAAAGAGGACATTCAAGCTGTAATTCGAGAAGCAATGGAAGCTCTTATCCTGACCCTTTCACCCTTCGCACCGCATATCGCTCAAGAAATGGCAGTAGAAATGAACTTTTCTGATGCGCTGGATGAAAAAAAATGGCCTCTATATAAGGAAAAGCTAACACAAACTGATGAAATATTGATCGTGTTACAAGTCAATGGTAAAGTGAGACAAAAGGTTCAGGTGGCATCAGGAGTCAGCGATGAAGATTTAAAATTACTCTCCCTCAGTGAGCCACGAATCCAAGAGTGGATCCAAGGCAAAGAAATTAAGAAAGTCATCATAGTCCCCAAAAAACTGGTCAACATCGTAGTTAAATGAAGCCAAAGAAAAAGAATAATTGGTTGTTGTCTTTTTCCATTTCCTGCTTTCTCTTTTCAGGGTGTGGCTATCATCTAGTAGGAACGGGCAGTTCACTCCCTTCACACTTAAAAACCATCTCCATTCCAGTATTTAAAAATACCTCCTCCCAACCTGAAATACATAGGGAACTCACCAGTGCCGTTTTGGAAGCTTTTATTTCTGATGGACGCCTGAAAGTGGCAAAAAAAGGTAATGCCGATTTAATAATGGACGCGACTTTGGTTTTTTACCAAAAAAGAAACGTCTCTTTCGGCTCACAGGATTTAGTCTCCAATATTATTGTTGAGGTCGAGATTGACTTAACAATAACGGATCAGATAAAAAACAAAATTTTTATGAAAGAAAAATTTAAAACACAATGGGATTACAAATCCACATCCGATATCGCAGCCACCGAAAGAGCCCGGCTAAAAGCTTTAGACCTGGGTTTTCAAGATCTGGGGAGGCGTCTCGTCAGCTTATTAATCGATCAATTCTAAAACTCTTTAAATATCGTGTCACCAGAAGACCTCGACCAAAAATTATCACAAGGAAAAACAGAATCCGTTTATTTTTTATACGGTCCCGAAACGTTTTACCATATCGAAGCAATCAGATCGCTAACGAAAATATGGATCAACGAAGACAACCGGGATTTCAACCTAGAAACCTTTGATGCCCGAATTAGTAACGTCAGCAATTGGCTCGAATCTATTAAAACCTTGCCCTTTCTCGGTGGAACTAAACTGGTAATTGTTCGCAACCTGCATGACGCTATTCCAAAAGACGAAGATGCTCAATCCCTCATAGATTATTGTAGCAACCCTATTGCTGGAACGTGCTTAGTTATAACTGCCGACAAGGTAGACCGAAAACGAAAAATTTATAAAGCTCTCACAAAAGTTAAAGGTGCCGTCGCCTGTGAAGCCCCTAAAGAAAATGTGCTGGTTACCTGGATTCGAGATAAAGCCAAAGGCCAAGGCTATGCCATGAATACGAATGCAGCGCGTGCTTTGGTAAACCGAGTAGGAGCCTATCCTGGGGTTCTTGTCCAAGAATTGAATAAAACGCTAACATATGTCGGAAAAAATAAAGAAGTATCAGAGAAAGATGTGCAGGAAGTTGTAGGAGAAACCCGGCTGGAAACTATTTTCTCCCTTACCGATGCCTTGAAAAATAAAAATCCTCACAAAGCCTTACAACTTTTAAATAATCAATTAGACCACGGAGAAGAGCCGATAAAAATTATGGGAATGATAGCATGGCAATTCCGAGTTATTTGGGAAGTGAAAAATTACCAGCAAAGAAATATTCCCTCAAATCAAATCGCCAAAGCCATGGGGGCCAATCCTTTTGTGGTGGAAAAAGCGCTGCAACACACCAAAAATTTCAGCAACCAACAATTGAGGCGAGCCTATTTGCAACTCACCCAGGCAGACCGGAGCCTAAAATCCACTTCGCAGGACCCAGTATTCGTTATGCAAACCCTCATCCTTGGGCTTACGGCAATAAGGCATTAGACAACCGGCCTATGAGTCGATATATTTAAAACCAGAAAGTACCAATGCTTTTAGCTATTGCTCACTGATACTACTTAGGAAGTTAAACCCAGTGGGTTTTAGGAAGTGCGATTGACGAGGCGTGTGAGACTAGAAATTTTGCGAGACGCAGCCCTGGAATGGAGAATTCCTTTACCGCCAACTTTTGCGATCACTTTCTCAGCTCTTTTTAATTCTACCAAGGCCTGTTCTTTGTTTCCTGCTTCGGCTTCTGCTGTTACTTTTTTAGTAACTGTTTTGACCAAGGTTAGAAAACCTTTGTTTCTTTCGTTACGTTTTGCGTTTTGTCGAATACGCTTAAATGCAGATTTATGATTTGCCAAAAAACTGCTCCTTCTTGATTAATAATGGGTGCTTAAAATAACTCCCTAAACATGGGAGAATCTTTTTAGAGAGCTAAGTTTTATACTTTATTCTCGACTTCTTGTCAAGAAGAAGGCAGCAGAAACGAATTCAGATACCACAAGGAAAAATGAAACCCAACGGATTTGGAGACCTTGAAGAAGTAGAGAAAATTCTCAAAGAAGCATCTGAACACTATCAAAAATCGATATTTCAGAAATGATATGATCGCATTCCATGAGTGATGAAATACAATCCGCATACCTCGCTCCTGAAGGGTTGCGTGAACCTCTTTTAAAAGAAGTGGGTGGAGTGATTGCCGTTCATGATCAACTTGTTCTTTCAAGCGAACCGTTCATTAACGCACATTGGGCGCAGAATATATGGAAGAATCCGGTCACTCTGTCCATCGACTCGATCAACGATGCCGCGAAAAAGTTAAAAGCTATTCAACTAAACTGGTGTCTTTATTCCTTTACACTCCATAGACGGGCGAAACTCATTGAAGAAAAGTTAAATCCCAGCAAACCAAAGCACATGTCGTTTCCAACCTCACTCCCTTTGCAAGGAATCGGATCGTGGTGTCTACTCGATGAAAATACATTACTTGCTTCCGCCAATTGTTCGAATCCGTTCAGAAACGGAGAACCTTCCTTTATTGAAGATAAGAATGGCCCTCCGAACCGTGCTTATCTAAAACTTTATGAAGCCCTGACTCTGGCAGAGAAAACTCCAAAAGCAGGAGAATTCTGCCTCGATTTTGGTGGTAGCCCGGGAGGCTGGGCGTGGGTGATCCATAAATGCGGTGCCGAAGTACTCAGTATCGACCGTTCGCCTCTCGATGAAAAAATTTCTAAATTAAAAGGTGTATCCTTTAAAAAACGGGATGCATTCTCTTTACTGCCAGAAGAACTTAAGAAGGAGGGGAGGTCTGTCGACTGGTTCTTTTCGGATGTGATCTGTTACCCAGAAAAACTTTATGACTGGTTATTAGTGTGGATCAATTCGGGAATCTGCAAAAACTTCATTTGCACCATCAAGTTAAAAAGCGAATCTACACAGGATATCATAAAAAAATTCTCCGCCATTCCAAACAGCAAAGTCGTTCACCTTTTTCACAACAAGAACGAACTTACCTACTTTAACCTAGGCCACACTCAGGAAAAATAGAACAATGACTCGTTTAGTCAAGGAACCAATTGCTCGCCAGATTTAGTTATTACTATCTCCTAAGGCTAACAGTTTTATACTCTCTGCAGCTCTAAGAATATCACCTTGGTTCAGTTGCTCTGCAAGGAGCATCGACTCGTTGAGACAAGTCTCCAACTCTTCAAAGTTACCGACAATGATATGCAACGCGGTTGAAGCAAATAAAGGTTGTAAAATTTTCATCGGCTTTTCTAATTCCCTGCCCAATCGTATGCGATTGTGTAAATTAACAATACCGCGATCAAATGCTCCATATAAAGATTCAAAACGCTCATCCTTCCCCGTATTTTGACTCAACGCATCTTTAATATTTTCTATAGCCAGATCCCATTCACATTTCCGCCAGTATGTAATACCCAAAACAGATAAAATCGCTGCCTTTCCGGCTTTGTCGTCAAGTTCTTTAAAAAGTTGTAATGCATGCCCAAACTGGATCAAGGCTTTATTAAGTTGCCCCTTCTCCCAATAGACAGCCCCCAATGCGGTAAATATTACCGCCTTCAAATTCTTTTCTTCTTTTACATCAAGTGTACTCAGGCAGGCGATTGCGGAATCATATTTTCTTACCTGCTGGCAACCATTTGCAAAAGCAACGGCTTTTGCCACCGTATCCACCAAATCGTCTTTTGAACGGGCTGATTCAAAATTTTCTTTCAGTTGTTCTAAATTCATTTTACCTTAAATTCTAAGAGACCTTTTGCCTGTCCAACCATCTAAAGAACTAAGATGCAAAACAGAGAAAATCGAATGTAAATTTTTAATGCTCTAAAGGATAACTTGTCATGTTCAAAGAAATAAATCCCCATCTGGTTCAGGAAATGGTTGAAGAAGGTACCGTCAATGTTGTCGACATTCGTGATTCCGGCTCCTATGCCTCGGGCCACATTCCTAATGCCGTTTCTCTAAACGACCAGAATGTTAAAGAATACATCGAAAAAACGGATAAGGAAACACCCCTGGTAGTCTGTTGCTACCATGGCAATTCTAGCCGCGGTGCCGCAGAATATTTATCGCAACAAGGATTCAAAGAGGTTTACTCCATGACTGGTGGGTTCGATGCATGGCCCGACTAGTCAACTATCGCGGATAGGGAATAGGTCTGACCCAAAAGTGCAAACCCAAGCTTCTGAGCATATTACTTTGGGTTATCTACTATCACCTTCCGAAACAAAGCCCTTATTTTTATAACGACGCAAGGCTTCGGAACAATCGCAGGTTCTTTTTTCTTCTTTTAAAGTTTTAAATACCGTGCGTATCAGAGAGGGAAACTTCTTAATAACATTGTCTACCTGTTTTTTTTCCTCTTCTGTTTGCATGCCTTCAAACAATTTCCCCTTTTCAAATTTTCTAGGTTTGACTCCTTCGGCGTAGTTGGTGAGGTAACAAAACGGGCTATAACAAATCTCTTTTTCGCGCGCAAGAAATGCTTCCGGTGCCAAGGTCATGCCGACAAGATCGGCACCGAGGATACGTAACTTTCTTATTTCTGCTGGGGTTTCTAGTCGGGGACCTTCAGTACAGGCATACACCGCCTGATTGTGGTGTTGCAAGTCAGTTTCGTGCAACACGTCGTGTAAGGCATGTGCGATTTGTGGGCAGAAAGGTCGACTTTGCCGGATGAATCCAATTCCCGTATTATCAAAAAAAGTCGTTGGACGATTTTTAGTCTCATCAATTATATCGTGCGGCACCACAAAATCGCCAGGCTCGAAAGCCGTATTGATGATACCAGGGCCCGACCAGGCAATAATTCTTTGCACACCACATTCTTTTAAGGCGTAGATATTAGCGCGATAATTTACAAAAGGAGCGGTAATGGAATAATCCGTTTCACCGTGCCGGGAAAGAAAAAGAAACTCATGTCCATCAAAACTAAAATGATGAATCGGTGCGCTTTCTCCATATGGAGTGTCAAGGCTTTGGCATTTTTTTTCTTTGCCTAATGATTGTTTGGTAAGAAGATGATAAGCACCGCTACCACCGATCACTGCAATCCGCACAGAGTCTTTTTCGAATTCGTCCATTCTTACCTAATCCAGATACGTTTCAATATCGCCAACATAATTTGCTGCCGACTCACGAATGCCACGTATCTCTTCTTCTGTCAATTCACGCTTTACTTTTGCAGGAGATCCAAGAACCAGACTTTTGGGAGGAATCTTTGTGTTTGGCGTAACCAAAGCACCGGCTCCAACAATCGACTGTTCGCCTATTACGGAACCGTCCATCACTGTAGCACCCATACCGATGAGACATTGGGAACCGATAGTACAGGCATGCAAGGTAACGTTATGACCTATTGTCACCTCATCGCCGATCTCCAATGGCAAGGTTTTACGTGCCACATGCAAAACACAACCATCTTGGATATTAGTTCTTTTGCCAACTCGAATAAAATTGACGTCCCCGCGAATGACAGCATTGAACCAAACGCTGCTTTCTTCACCAATTTTCACATCGCCAATGATTTGTGCGCTATCAACCACGAGGGCTGAGGCATCGATTTCTGGTTTTGTACCTTTAAAAGGATGGATCATTTTTACGCCTTTAAAAATTTAAGTTATCAGTAATTTCATCATGGTCTGCCAATTATTAATTAAAGTCGACGACAATTATCATCGTCAAATATTACCAAGGTAACGCTTTCGAACCCTCAAATGACTGGTCTTTGCCAATTGATACCTGTCAGATCCTGGTGCTATTTCTGGCAAAACATATATTGTTGCCTGCAGGCGCGGATTTTTCAGTAACGTTACCATATGTTTGAAAAAAGAGTCTCCATAATACGCGATTGTTGGTCGTTTGCCATCATGATATTGAAGAGCCACCGGAACCACAGGCCGATTCGCTCGTACCACAGATTCAAACACGGCAGACTTGAAGGGGGCAACATCTGTTCCGTTTGTTGCTTGCGCTTCGGGGAATAGTATCACCGAGCAATCGGAATTCAATCGTGCTTCTATTTTTTCAATAATAGACCTGACCTGCCGCTTTTGTTTTCTATAAGCAAAAATGGTCAACCCAAGCCATGCCAATAGATTAAAAAAAGGCCAATTGGAAATTTCTGCTTTTGAAACAAAAAATGCTTCAAAACAAGCACCCAGGATAAAAATATCTGGTGAGCCCACATGGTTTGCAACAATCAAAGACCCGGGTTTTGGCAGTTCATCTCCCACAACATTAAATTGAAAGTTCAAGACCCAACAAGTTGTTTTGGCCCACCAACAGGTAAAAAATAAAATCCATTTATTCCGTTTCAACTTCGAAGCAAAAAATAAAATATGGACCATTAATCCTATTAAAAAGAAAATGGCGAAGACACCCATATAAATGAGTAACCGTATTATCGCCAAAAGATAGCCCATAAATTTACCTAAAAAAATTCTGTCTTATTTTTTTAAGACATTCTGAAAGGTGACTGGCAAGCATGGAATAACCTCGAGCGAGGTTGCTCGCGCCCATTAGCAAGAATAGGATG
>CAZMBO010000008.1:14542-23384 GCA_964564655.1 uncultured Nitrospina sp.
AAGCATGGAATAACCTCGAGCGAGGTTGCTCGCGCCCATTAGCAAGAATAGGATGGGGGGATCAGGAAAAGGTTCTTCTTTCATCAAACGCGAACTAAAGAAAACGGTCCGGAACACCCAAAATTATGGCAAAGCTTTCCAGTTTTTGTGCAGCTCAGACGTTTTTAAAATGTTTGCGATTTTTTGATGCTCCTTGCTTTGCATCTTATTGGAACGGTTGCAAAACCTTTTATATGAAATAGCAATAATCGGGGCGGCTTCCCCCTGATAGGTTAAATGGAAAAACACTAAGAAGGTTATACCGTCAGCCCAACTATCCCAATACTAAGCCTATTCAATTTCGATTGGGCTGACGTAAACTTCGCGTGGCTTGACCCCGTCTGATGGACCTACTATCCCCTCTCGCTCCATAGTTTCTATAATTCGCGCTGCCCTATTATATCCTATCCTTAATCGTCGCTGGATATAAGAAATGGATGCTTGCCTGTCTTTAGCAACAATGGCTAATGCCTCGTCATATTTTTCATCCATTTCCTGTTCTTCCTCTTCATCCTTTGCTTCAATTTCGGCGGCCATAAAAATATCTTCTTCATAAACTGGTTGCGCCTGTTTCTTAATGAAACCTACTATCCTTTCAATCTCTTCATCGCTAACCATTACTCCATGGAGCCTAAGCAAATTGGATGATCCTGGTGGAAGAAATAGCATATCACCACGGCCTAGCAGCTTGTCGGCACCCATTGCATCAAGGATGGTTCTGGAATCCACACGGGAAGTCACCTTGTAAGACATTCGCGTTGGGAAATTAGTTTTAATAATTCCAGTCAACACATCTACGGAGGGACGTTGTGTTGCAACAATCAAATGAATGCCTGCCGCACGCGCCATTTGCGCTAGTCGCGTTAGGCAATCTTCAACACCCTTGGATGCTACCATCATCAAGTCCGCTAGTTCGTCAATGAGCACAACCACATACGGAAGTTTTGCAGGAGGCTCCGGAATCAAATTTTCTTCTTCCTCGTTCTTATTGTCTTCATCAACAGGTTTCACACCTTTGTTAGCCTTTTCACGGTTTTTTAATTCTGCTTCATATTCTTTTTGCAGCTTTTCAGCAAGGTCATTAAAACCATTTATGTTTCTCACTCCACGCTCGGCCATTAACTTATAACGCGATTCCATTTCAGTTACAGCCCACTTCAAAGCTGCGGCAGCTTTTTTAGGGTTGGTAACCACCGGAGCAATAAGATGCGGGATACCATCGTAAACAGAAAACTCCAACATCTTGGGATCAATCATAATCATCTTAACTTCATCTGGAGTGGCGTTGAGTAGGATGCTACATATCATTGAATTAAGACCAACACTTTTCCCGGATCCGGTAGAACCAGCTATCAGTAAATGCGGTGTTTTCGCAAGGTCTTGCACCGCAGGCTCCCCGATAATGTCTTTACCGATTGCCAGATTCAGTTTTGAATCAGCTTCTTGAAAAGCATCCGATTCCATGACATCTTTAAAGTAAATGGTCTCGCGACGAAGGTTCGGAATCTCAATGCCCACTACCGCTTTTCCGGGTACAGGAGCGAGAATGCGCAATCCAACACACCGCATTGCCAAAGCAAGATCATCAGCAAGCGAAACAATGCGACTTACTTTGACACCAGGTGCAGGCTCGTATTCAAATAGGGTGATAACTGGACCCGGTAAAACCTGAACGACCCGCCCTTCAATGCCAAAGTCCGACAACTTTTTTTCCAGGATTGCGCTGCTTGCTAATATTTCATTACGCGACCTTTCAGCATCCGTACCTATCCCAGGGGGGACGTCATTTAACAAAGATAAAGGTGGGATCTCGTATTTATCAGACGCACCCATAAAAGGAAAATGATCCTGAACCACAAATTCCGGCTTTTCTTCCTTTTTCTTTTTATTAGATTTGTCCTGGCGTTCAATCACCACAGGTTCAGGGCGGGTGCGGGTAACAATCACCGGATCCCTAGCGACTTTTTTAGTTTGCGTGGATTCAGTACGTTCTACCTGATTTTTTTCAAACATTACTTTAATTCCCTGAAAAGCCTTTCCCATCCCCTGCAATATTTTTATTGCCAAGTCTTTGGTTTTATTTATGCCCAACCATAGCCCACCACCAATCATTGAAAAAATTTTTCCCAAGGTTTCTACCAGAACATTGACCTCAAGACGAGTCATTATCATAAAAGAAATAAATAATAATGTGATTAGAATCAATACCGCTCCCGAGGGATTCAACCAGGTGATCAGAAATCCACCAAGCCCATCACCAATCAAACCTCCAACCTGCACAGCTTTTCCGAAAAACGGATCGACCGTAAACTGTATCGCCAGTAAAGAGCAAAGGCCGATGAGAAATAACACTCCGGAACCTATAATTAACGACCAGTTTTCCACCTGCCTACCACGAATTAATGCCCAGCCTAAAACTGCAGTGATAACGGGTAAGAAGAATGAACCACTGCCGAAAATATGTGCCAGCGCATCCGCAAGGTAGGCGCCCACCATGCCTCCGGAATTGGTCACGTTCATTCCCGTAACACTTTTATTGAAGGAGGGGTCGGTGGGTGAAAATGAATTTAGCGCCATAAAACCAAATACTGTAAAGGCCAGAGCAACCACACCAAAAAAATCTCGAATCAATACATGTACTGTTTTCTTTTCACTCATGGGTCACTATTCTCGGGTTAATCGGGGTTATCAATCTACGGGCGGTGTCCTGAAAAACATTATCGCATTTCCAGTTTTCATCATCCGTATCCAGGTGGTCGAGGTTGAAATGCAAACCTCGACTTTCTTTCCGTGTCAACGCACCTTGAATAATCAACTGCGCGGTAATAGCAATGTTTCTAAGCTCCAAGGTATCCTTGGTAATTTTAAAGTTCCAGTAATATTCTTGAATTTCTTCTAAAAGAAGTTGAATACGACGCTCCGCTCGTTTTAGACGTTTGTCAGAACGAACAATGCCAACATAGTTCCACATCAAACGGCGTATCTCGTCCCAATTATGCGAAACCACAACGGATTCGTCACTATCAACCGCGCTTCCTGGATCCCAAGCAGGAATTAACTCCAACTGATTTGGTAAGTTTTTTGATTCTTTAAATAGGTTAACCGCTTTGTCGACCGCACGATGCGAAAGAACTAAACCTTCTAGCAGAGAATTGGAGGCCAACCGATTGGCACCATGCAAACCAGAGAAACAAACTTCTCCACTAGCGAACAAGCGTTTAATGTTTGTTTGTCCATTTGTATCTACCACTAAGCCACCGCACATGTAGTGAGCTGCTGGCACAACAGGAACCAGTTCTCTAGACATATCAAAACCAAATTTAAGACAGGTCTGATAGATATTTGGAAATCTTTCACGAATACGGTAACCCTCCAGGTGCGTGACATCAAGATAAACACAATCGTCACCGCTCTTTTTCATTTCATGGTCAATCGCACGGGCAACCACATCGCGTGGCGCGAGACAACCCAATTCATGATATTTCTCCATGAACGTGTCACCATTTTCTAAACGCAAAATTCCGCCTTCACCGCGCACTGTTTCAGAAATCAAAAACGATTTTGCTGTGGGATGAAAAAGACAAGTGGGATGGAACTGAAAAAACTCCATATTGGCAATTTTTGCACCTGCTCGATAGGCAACAGAAATACCATCTCCCGTAGCGGTGTCTGGATTCGATGTATAAAGATAAACTTTGCCTGCACCTCCTGAGGCGAGCAAAATCACATCTCCCACCATCGTCTCTACCTGGTTCGTTCTATGGTTCAACACATAGAGTCCAAGCGCTTCATCTTCCAAACTACCCGGTTGTATTTTTTCATCTAGTCTGGCCCTGGTGATCAGGTCGATGGCCATATGGTATTCGAATATTTCTATATTTTTTTCAGCGTGGATTGCTTCTATGAGAGTTTTTTCAATTTCCCAGCCTGTGAGGTCATGCGCATGAAGGATACGGCGTTTGGAATGCCCCCCCTCTTTTCCTAAATCGAATTCCGTTCCACGCAAATCAAATTGCGCTCCCAGATCGATCAACTCACGAATTCTTGCAGGACCTTCACGACAGGCGATATGCACAAAATCTTCATGGCAAAGTCCGCGTCCCGTTTCCATCGTGTCCTGAACATGCAATTCGAAAGAATCATCTTGCGCCATTACCGAAGCGATACCGCCTTGGGCGTATTTGGTGGCAGATTCTTCCAAGGCTTCTTTGGTAATAATCCCCACAGAGCCGAATCTGCAAACCTTGAGAGCGAATGTCAATCCGGCAACACCTGAGCCAATTACAATGAAGTCCTTTTCAATAGCCATAGCCCAATTATATAGAATTATCCCTTAATTTTCAACCCTCTAGCTAGTCGACGTTTATTTTAATTGCAGGTCAGAGCCAAGTTCGATGAGGCCTTTTTTGTAGCATTCACCGAAATCTAGGTATAGGTCGGGGTAGGTGCAGTAGGCAAGAATTTCCAGAGAATCGAGGATACGTGGGCCAGGTCGGTTGAAATAAGAATTGCCATCGACCAGATAGGTCCTCGGTGGTTTTTCCCAATCTGGAAGTTGCTTTTTCAGTAGCTCGAGTTCTTTTAAAGTCTGTTCCAATTTGTATCCACAGGGTTTGATCACCACCACATCGGGTTCAATTTTTTCAAGGTCTTCCCGATTGACCACTGGTGCAGGTTGTCCGCTTTCAGCGATGCACACCTGACCGCCAACAATAGCTATCATTTCAGGCAACCACATGCCACCAATATAAATAGGATCGATCCACTCTATGGTCAAAACTTTTGGCGAAGTTCCATCCCTTCGCCGTGTTTGTAATGCTTTAATTCTTGATTCCATTTCTTCATGAAACTCTCGGCCCTTTTCGTTAACCGATAATTGGTCCGCTACGTTTTGCACGTCGTCCCAAATATCGCGAAGTACTTTTGGCTTTAGTGAAATTATTCGAGCATTTTTGTCAAGAACTTCCTGACAAGCCTGCTCGACCTGTTCAAAAGATACAGCGCAGACATCGCATAAATCCTGAGTAATTATGAAATCAGGTTTGAGAGATGTTAAAAGTTCTAAATCAAGATCGTAAACGGAAACGGCTCTTTTCATTACTTCCATTACGGACTTATGGATATTGGAACTCGACAGTTCGGTGTTGATGCTGCTGGAGGTAAGCTTGGGAAGCAGAGCGACTGATTCAGGAAAATCACATTCATGTGAAACACCAACTAGGTTTTTTTCTAATCCTAATCGCGAAATAATTTCTGTCGCCGAAGGTAACAGGGAAACTACTTTCATTGTTTTTCCCTTGCTGATTTAAGAAGCATAAATACGTATGAGGGCGTAGGGTAAAAAAATAATACCAATCTGGAGTAAAAATCAAAAAAACAGGTCAACTGTTAATACCATCAACAGAGGAACACCTAGGTTTTATAAAAAAAGCTCCCTGTTCCACTTAAAATGAAACAGGGAGCTTTTAAACTTTAACTACTGCTCCGTAATTGTTCCTGAAGAATTAATTGCATAGGTTACTCCTGGAACATTGGAATTTACCGCCGTGGCGGAAAAAGCAGATTTTATATTGCTATCGTCAGCAATAGTAATTGTTATACCATGTAAATTTTCGAAGCCATAAGTGGTATTGGTAACATCTTTCTCGGTACAAGGTGAATCCGATCCGTTATCCGCCCAATAATGTTTGCAGGACTGGTGCAAATTCTTCAGGTTTGCCTTTGTATCAGAGTTATAACCACGTAGCTTATAAGCACTGAACTGTGGAATCGCGATGGCAGCCAAAATACCGATAATGGCAATAACAATCAACAATTCGATCAGGGTAAAACCTTTTTCCCCTTCTACGTTCCTACATCTGGATAACATTTGCATCTCCCATTAATAGTTAACAAAAGCCTGTTGGATAAATCGATTTTTGACCCAATCCCAATAGAGCAATTCCTGTTCCTTTTTCCCTTTTCTCAAAAACATATCTTAACTCATAATAAAAATAATATGTTATAGAATTACCTCATTTATAAAGTGTGCTTCAGGAGCACCCCTCTTGAAAAGCGAAAAATCGGTCAACCTAGATTAACAATTTTTTAAAAATTTAGGTTTTTCTAAATTCCAAAGAGAAGATAAACTATTTTCACTTGCTTACATTATGATGTTGTGGAACGATTCATGTCATGACAAATACTCTTAAAAAAATAGGCATTATTGGTGGCACCTTTGATCCGGTGCACAATGGACATTTACACCTTGCTGAACAGGCACAAAAGTTTTTTGATTTGGATAGAGTTATATTTATACCTGCATTCCGTTCACCTCATAAATTAGCTATTAAACCTGAGTCCTGCAAACATCGGTTATCAATGCTCTCTCTAGCACTAAAAAATCGTTCGGGCTTTTCTATAGATAAAATTGAAATAAAAAAGAATGTGGTTTCCTACACCATTGAAACCCTGAAAGATTTGAATTCTAAACATCCAGATTGGAGTGTATTTCTTATATTAGGAGCAGACGTGTTCCAAACCATCGATACTTGGAAAAAATCTACACAACTTTTGGATTTTTGTAATATTCTGGTGGCTACACGACCTGGGGTTGATTTTGCAATCTCAGGATCTATCAAAAATAAACTTTCGCTAAGCGAACCAGAAACAAAGAATCATCCTTCAAAATTTAGAAGAGAATTAATGGTTCTTGAAAATTTCAAAAAAGGAGCACAGGTAATTTTTTTTCCAATATCTCCCATTGATATTTCGTCAAAAAATATTCGCCAACGCATTATCCAGAAAGAAGAAATTAAAAATTTGTTGCCCCTCTCCGTTGATCATTATATTATGAAACATCGATTATATCGAAATGATTCCCCTCCAAAAGTGGCTTGAATGAGAGAAAACTTTAATGCTATGCAGCAATTGGTAGTGGAGGCTGCATCTGAAAAAAAGGCTTTTAATAGCCTCGTTTTGGATCTTCGAAATAGGTCGGACCTTACAGATTCTTTTATAATCTGTAGTGCAAATTCAAAAGTTCACGTTCAATCTATCGTTGATGCGATCCTAGAAAAATGCCATCTAGCTAAAATTAAACCGTTGGGAGTAGAAGGTTATTCTGGCGGATATTGGGTTGTGGTGGATCTTGGAGATTTAATTGCTCATGTTTTTCACAAAGAAGCTCGTCTTCATTACGACCTCGAACGTTTATGGGGGGATGTTCCCGTTATCAAGACAGCAGGGGAATAATTATTTCTTTCACATCTTGACCTTTTAAAAATGAAAAAAAATAAATTAAAACACTTCCAATCCCTTTTGGAAAATATTCGTACAAAAATTATTGGAGATGTTGAAAAAGCCCATCACAACAAAAAAAGTAACGAAGTTGAACAAATGGCTGATATCAGTGATGATGCGGCACGCTCATACGGCAGAAAATTACAAGGGGACCTGGAAGAGCACGAATGGGTTAAATTAAAACAAGTGGAAGCGGCATTAAAAAAAGTGGAGGATGGAGAATATGGAGTCTGCGGACAATGCAAACAAGAAATTCTTGAAACCAGACTTGAAATCATGCCCTATACAGAGTTCTGCATACACTGCCTTAGCGAAATTGAAAAACACTCTTCCCTTGATAACAAAAAAACCCAATTTACCAGGGAGACTTAACCTTGTCATTGAAACATATTGTTTTTTCTCTGCTCTTTGTTTTATTCTCCATATACATAGCTTTTTTAAATCCACATGAGTCCACTTTTCACTTAACACAAAGCCTAACCTTCAAGCTTCCAACTGTTGTCCTCTTGCTCACTGCTGTTTTTACAGGCGTTTTGATTAGCATTGCAATATTTTGGGCTTTTAATTTAAAAAATATATTCTCACGTTGGAAATTAAACCTTCAAAAGAGCAGAGGCGAAAGTAAACTCAGACGAATTGAAAGTTTGTTTAATAAATCAGAAAATTTTTTTCTTGGCGGAAGACTAGAAAAAGCTTTATCTCTCATAGATAAAGTCCTTGATGCTTCACCCAACCATATTCAAGCTTTGAGCCTTAAAGGAAAAATTCTATGCTCTCAAGGAGAAAAAGTCCTTGCTGCCAATATACAAAAAAAAGTTTTGAAATTAGGTCCTGAGAATATTTCTGTATTGTTTGACCTGGCAACAACTTATGAACAAGCTGGCCAAATTGAAGATGAAATAATTTTGCTGAAAAAAATCCATCGAGACAACCCGAAAGCCGTTCGGCCTTTGATCCGTCTTCGTGATGCTTTTTTAAAACAACAGGATTGGAAGAATGTTTTAATTGCGCAGGATAAAATTCTTCCTCTAATAAGGGGCAACAAAAAAGAATGGGACGAAGAGGTTAAAAATAAAAGTCGTTTTCTGTTTGCCCGGGGCAAACAAAATTGGGAACAAGACAAACGCGATCCTGCGATATCCGATGTCAAACAAGCACTAAAGGCTTGGAACAAAAATTCTGATGCCTATTTATTTTTAGGCGATATCTATCTGGAAACAGGGAAACCTAAAATTGCCCTTAAGAAATGGTTTGCTGGTTTTGAAGAAACCCGCAACATCGCCTGTTTAATTCGAGCACAAAAAGTTTACCTAGAAATGGAAGACCCTCAAGCTCTTATCGAAATCTATAAAAAAGCAATTGATTCCAACCAACCAAAGGCAAGGTACAAATATGTCCTACTCCTTGTTGTTCTTTACCTGGAACACAAACAAGTTGAAAAGGCAAAGAATATTCTAGAAGAAAATCAGACTGAGAATGAACTTTTAGGTTCTTTATTACTTGACTACGCAAACAAACCTTC
>CAZMBO010000008.1:23484-31014 GCA_964564655.1 uncultured Nitrospina sp.
GGAAGATTTTTACGCCGGTCCCGTTTTGCCTTAGTTTTTTCTTTCTGAAATTTTCTCCATTGAGCTCTGTCTTCTTTGGAAGGAACTATATCCTCCTCATCTTCCCAAGAATCTATGTTGATCGATTTTAGAACTTTTCGTGGCTCCTTGGGCAGATAGCGTTTTGCTTCTTCTGCTTCCTTATTTGTTAAAGCTATTTCCATATCAACGAGAACCTTCGTATCCTTTTTCATACGCCTATGAAACAATGCATCGCCTCTTAACCGAATTTCACGGCCATTGACTAAACCCGTTTTTAAATTTTCAGGAATAGCTTGTGCCCCCCGAAGTGCACCGGTCCATGCCCCAACTAACGCACCTAATTTTTCTGTTTCTCTTCCTTGTCTAAGAATAGATGCAAGAGAGAAATCGTTTTCACGGTTTAATATCCAATACAATGCCAAAAGAATTAAATTAAGAACAAACCCTTGGGAGGCATACCTTATTTCTCGGTTGCTATAACCATTGGCATTTTCAACGATCCATTGCAAAACTTCTTTTTCCGGTTTTTCAATTTGAGCAATCAAACCTTCTAAAGTATGGCTAAAAGCATTTTTAGATTTAATTATCTCTTCATTTTCGAATACATTAAAAGAACTTTGATATTCCATCTCAGCCTGCGCACAAACTTCAACAGCCTCTTGCAAGATTTCTTTTCTTTTTTGTACTAACTCACCTTCTTCCATGCTTAAAAAACGGGTAACGAGAAATCCGTTAAGTACTGAACCAACAATCTCAAGCGGATGACTGCTAAAAACCATAGCCAACTGGAAACATTGACTAGCAAGTGTTTTCGACCAATTTTTATAAAATAAAGCAAGCGGAACAGAAAAAGAAGTAAACAACCCTGTCGCAGAACTTAAGGGGGTCCGTTCTGTAAGAAGTCTATCATCCAGCAAGTCCACAGCTTTCCAAAGATAATTTTCAGAACTTCTAAATGCTCCAAAATAATTTTCGGGGCCACCATTTGACAGGCTCTTAAAATTGTGTACCGTTTCTTCGATAAACTTTTTTTTATTTTTCAGAATACCATCGCAAACAGCAAGAGCACATTGTGTGGGCGCACCATATAAACCTTGCATTCGATAGTTCTTAGTGCCTTTTCCTATTATGTTTCGCGCATCTTTATAATCTTCAATAGTTCCGAATATCTGCCTGATAGTCTCCGGCTTCATTCCCTTCACGGCACGGCCCATAGCATCTCCCACAGCCATTCCAAGAAAGCAACCCATGACTTCTTCTGGATTAGAATCCATTTAGATAAAAATAACGACGTTTAAATAGAGAGTAGTTCGGTCGGGTGGTTCTGTTGTGCCAAAATCATTTCAGGTGATGATTCACCGAGGGCCTGCCGAGCGGTGATTTTTGCCAATTCAGGGTGGTTATTAGTTTCACTCATATGCATCAGCGCAACCAGTTTTAAATTGGGATGGGTTACCGATGCTAATAACTCGCCGCAGTCTTCATTAGAAAGATGGCCGACACCACTCTTTATTCGCTTCTTTGTAACCCACGGGTAAGGACCAGCTTCCAACATGGATATATCATGATTGGCTTCGACCAATAATGCATCGAGGTTCTGCAAATTTTTTTTGACCTCAGGGGTAACTCGGCCAAGATCTGTAGCAATACCCAGGCTTTTTTCTTGATAACGGATGACGAAAGCAACAGACTCTTCTGCATCATGGGGAGTAGAATAAGGTTCCACCGAGAGTTCCCCGAAGTGTACGGGTTCATTCTCACGAATCGTATTACAACTACTCACTTTTCCAATAATATGATTCGCACGTCGCCATGTCCCTTCTGTCGTAAAAAATGGAACCTCGTGTCTTCTTAAGAGAGGGCCAATGCCACGAATATGATCCGAGTGTTCATGTGTAACGAACACAGCATCCATTCCTGAAAGACTGCGGTCAATACGAGCCATGCGAGCAGAAAGTTTTTTTTCGCTCAAACCTGCATCAATCAAGATACGCTTTCCACCTGCCTCAACGTAAATCGAATTACCACCACTACCACTGGATAAAATAGAAAACTTTAAAACGGGAATAACCTCTTTAGGAAAGTATATTTATGAAACGCCAAAACTGAGGATAATGCCACTACGTAAATTGTATCATAGACAAGAAAAAAAATGCTTACATAAAACATGCTGACTTTTTCTCGTCCCATTTAAACTGCTTTTTGTAGTAATTTTCTAATATCCCCCTCAAGCATGTTATTAATAATTTCTATTTTGCCGATTTCCTTAACTAGAATAAATTTGATTTTATTATTCATAGTTTTTTTATCGTGGTAAAGAGATTCTATTATCACCTGTGGCTCTAAATCGGGCAAGTCTACAGGCAAACCACATTTTTTTACCAGTTTCATAATCCGTTCTGGAATTTCCTGAGGACATTTACCTAGTTGGTGCGATAGTTTAGCCGCATAAACCATTCCAATGGCCACAGCTTCCCCGTGGATGAATTTGGAATATCCTGTTAATGCTTCTATGGCATGTCCCAGTGTGTGACCAAAATTTAAAATCATTCGGTAATGGCTTTCACGCTCATCTTTTTCTACCACTTCAGCCTTGATCGCACATGATGTTTTTATAATATGCATCAAACATTCTTTTTCCAATCGCATAATTTTTTCTGTGTTCTGCTCCAAATAATCAAACAGTGTGGCATCATAAATTACACCATATTTAATTACTTCAGCGAGTCCGGCGCGAAATTCTTCTTCAGGAAGAGATTGTAAAGTATCCAAATCAGCAGCAACTAAGCAAGGTTGATAAAATGCACCTATTATGTTTTTCCCCTTGGGATGGTTGACAGCCGTTTTCCCACCAACACTACTATCTACTTGAGAAAGTAGGGTCGTCGGAACTTGAACAAATGGGATTCCTCTTTGGAAAGTTGCTGCAACGAACCCTACAAGATCTCCTATAACACCACCTCCAAACGCAATTAGCACAGACTTGCGATCGCATTTTAAATCCAAAAGTTGGTCATAAATTATTTCTGCCTGTTTTAGAGTTTTTGAATTTTCCCCCTCTGGCACTTCAATAACATCTAGAGGCCAGCCTTGATCTTTAAATCCAGGTAAAATTTTATCCCGATAAAGCTGAAAAAGAAAAGGGTGGGTGACTAAAACAATTCGGCTGGGTTGAAGAACCTTGGAGAGGAATTCCCCTACCTTCGCAAGAACCTCTGAGCCAAGAATAATATCGTAGCTTCTCTCGCCTAGGTCAATATTTAAACGTTGCATGAGAGGAAAACCATTTTCTTTTAGGAGTCTTCAAAAATTCGTGTTCGATCTGCCAATTTATATCCTAGAGCTAAAATAATCTTACGTTTTGTATCGAGCCGACATTCATTACCCTTTTCAATCCGATCAATGGTTTGAACGGTAACATCCGCTTTTCGAGCAAGCTCTGCCTTGCTCATCATTTTAGACTCACGAATTTGTCGGACGCTATTGGTATTAACCATAGTATTGCCCTCCTCAAAATGGTTCTAGCACATAAGGCTGTGCTTATTTAAATACTTTTTCTGGAATAAATTAATCTTATCTCTAATCCACTAATGTGTCAACAAAATCTTATAAATATCATTAAATTTGTTTAAATTTTAATAAATTATATAAAATAAAAAACGAGCCCATATCAAAGTTTGGTTGAAAACAAAGGCTAATTCCCTTACATTCTTCCCCTATGAAACAAGTATTTTTGGAAACCTTTGGATGCCAAATGAACGTGGCCGATACAGACAGGATGGAATTCATCCTATTCCATTCGGGTTACCGTCGGACCTGGGAAAAGGAAGACGCCGATCTGATTCTGGTTAACACGTGTTCAATACGTGAAAAAGCCGAACAAAAAACATTTTCATTATTTGGTGGCCTCAAGCCTTTGAAGGCCATTAAACCCGACCTCATTCTTGGCTTAACAGGTTGCATGGGTCAACAGGACGGCGAAAAAATGTTAAAACGCATGCCTTTTTTGAATTTTGTATTGGGGCCTGACCAAATAGAAGGCATAGGAAAAGCGGTTAACCGAGCGCGTGAATCAGAAAAATCGTTTGTTTGGACCGGGTTCGATTCGAAAAAAATATATTCCATTCCAGAAATTCCAGGTGATCTTCCCCAAAAACCCGGCCCCAGTGCTTTTGTAAACATTATTAAAGGTTGCGATAAGTTTTGCACTTTCTGCATTGTTCCCTTCACCCGAGGCAGAGAGAAATCACGCGAACCTGATGAGCTGTATCAAGAAATTCGTCATCTAATCAAACATGGAGCTAAAGAAATTATCCTTCTTGGTCAAAATGTTAATTCTTATGGAAAACGCGGCCTGACCAATCCCATACCTTTTCATGAACTTTTATACAGGATAAAGGAAATACCAGGATTGCAAAGATTAAGGTTTACGACTAGTCACCCAAACGATTTCACACGAGAAACTATTCGCGCATACCGCGACCTCGATGTATTGGTAAATCATTTGCACCTCCCTATTCAAAGCGGGAATAACGAAATTTTAAAATCCATGCGTCGCGATCACACAGTAGAAGAGTATCTAGAGTTGATTGATGAATTAAAATCCGAAGTGCCCGGTGTTTCTTTGACGACAGATATTATTGTTGGATTCCCAGGTGAAACGGATGCTCAGTTTCAAGATACTTTGAAAATTATGGAGCGGATCGGCTATAGCAGTAGTTTCATGTTTTCATACAGCCCCAGACCTGGAACCCCAGCCAATGAGTTCGAAGATTCGGTTCCCGAAGAAACAAAAAGACAAAGGCTCCAGGAAATCATTCAACTGCAAAACCGAATGACGGAAGAGCAAGGAAAAAAATATAAAGGGAAAACAGTAGAAGTGTTAATCGAAGGCAACTCATCCCGCCCCGGCTATTCCTTTAAGGGAAGGAATCCACAGTACTGGAGAGTAAACGCAAAAGGAAGTGAAGGAAAATACCAACCTGGCGATATGGTTCAAGTTCGTATCGAACAAACATCAGGCCACGGCCTGAGTGGAATTATTCAATAAATTACAATCTGGGAATATATTTCTTCCTCAAGCATTGTAAGCTGAGGCGCAACGACTTTAAGAGCGACTCTTAAGTCACGAATGAATTGAAGATCTGGCGGTTCATTCCATATGGAAAATCGAGACAAAGAATCGTTACAAAATTGGTCGAGCTCAATAATCTGGTTTAATATTTCCGCTGGCAAATCCTCGAGTCCCACATCCTGATCTTCCAGAAATCTCATTATTCCAACCAGACTCATTTTAATATCAACGCATTGTTCTCGTAGATTGGAAATAAGAATCGATTCTTTGGTCTTCAAATCTTCACAAATTTTAAATAAAAGTTTTCGCAAGTTTCCATAAAAAGTTTCATGCTGTTTTTTGTCTTTAAACAAATCTCCCTGGCCACCAAATAAAAGAAAAAAAACCGTTTCTAATTTATATTTATCTGAGGACATGACGGTATAGAGAATGGCTTTGAATTCTTGTGCATCAAAAGAAAGTTCCAAGTCCTGAAAAATTTTATCCAGAGTTCCCAAATCTCCTTTGATCGTTCGACGCTGATTGCTTCGTACGGAAGTTTCTGACTCAGACTTCCAAACCGGAACCATTTGTACACCTCCTGTTTCACGAGCCACCACCGTCCATTCCTGCAGGGATTCAAGAAAATCCGTCACAGAAAAAACATCGATATTTTTCAATATTTCTGGTTCCAGCGAAAAAAGAACTCGTAATAACTGCTTTTCGAGTCCTTCAGAGCAGAATTTTTCATCCTGACTCAGAGGGCACATTTGGCTGGCAAGGGCAAGGTAAAGCGAACGTTTGCGCAAGCGACCTGATCGCAACTGCTTGGAGGAGTATGGCCGAACTTGGAAAATATCCTTTTCCAAATCAACAAGATTTATCAAAAGGGCATCTCCCGGTTTACTACCAAACTTCTTATAACAAACATCCATATCCCAGGCTGTAACTTTCATGCAACTTTTACCCGGAACTTGTTCATTTAATTTTATTTCTTCAGGGAAATTTCCACAGTACTGATAGAATGAAGCGACATCCTGAATAAAAAAAGTTTTCTTTGATTTTTGAATCTCATTACCATCAGGGTCCAGAAAAATTAGGTCTTCTTCTTGTCGATCCGCCAAAAGAAATGGCATGACGCGATGCCCAGGAATCAACACTCCCTGCTTCAATTCCCAAGTTCCTAATTGAAATGAAAGAGAAACATGGCTGATTTTCTCAATCACTGCCCGACAAGACACAAAATCATTGTCTTTTATGCCAATTAAATAATGGTGATTGAGTAAAATTCGTCTGACTTTTTTTAAAGCAGACTCTGAAATCTGTTTTTTCCAGCGGCTTTCAAGATTTTTCGAGAAATCATTGATCGTAAAAAGGCCTTTAGATTCTCGAATTATTTCTTCGGTCAACTTTCTGAGTGTTAATTTTTTTGCCATTTACGGTTGGGTTTCAAAGTTGCAGAATAAATGATCCCATGGGAAGAAGGAACAAGAGGACCTTTTAAAAAAAGGCAGAGTTAGAATATCACAAAAATATTCGAGTGTTAAGCAAACGATTTGAAATTTTCAGCAAAACCAAAAGATTTGATTTTGAAATATCGTGAGGCTAATATTATATCCAAATCCATTTGCCTAATTTTTTTAGCTGGAGATTTCACATGGCCTTAAATCTGGAACCAATATATCAGGACATTTTTGCTAAATTAAAAACTCGAAAAAAATTCATTATTCGCTCTATAAAAAAGAACGTGTTGACAATAGAACAAGATGAAGAAATCTGCGGACAGAAAGAGCCTAAGGTTTTTGAATTCAAAAGCCCCAAAGAGTTTGAGGAGTTTATCCATAGCGAAAACACGATAGAAGCCGATATCATCAGGCAACTGGAAGGGAATAATATGCCTTATCGTTAAGGCATATTATTTGCCCCTCAAATTCATAAACCACGCCCCCACGATTAATTTTTTCTCTAACAAGGGCACTATTATAACGATTTAAGCTGATAGATATTTTCCAGGCGGTGGGTAATCCATTCTCAGAATAGCTTTCATTCTTAACTGACTACTCGAATCTTTTTAAAACTATTGCCGAATTTTTTGACCCAAATGAAATGCAATTACTTATAGCAACGTTAATTCTTTTTTCCCGACCAACATTTGAAATATAATCCATATCGCATTCTGGATCTGGATTTTCCATATTTATCGTTGGAGTCATAAATCCATTCTTTAGCGAAAGCGCAGAAACTGTTACCCCAAGAGCTCCTGATGCTCCTTGCGGATGACCGACCATCGATTTGGTTGAACTGGAGGGAATGTTCATTGCCTTTCCGTTGAAAGTATTTTTAACCGCCGTGGTCTCGACTCTATCGTTGAGCAACGTGGAGGTACCATGGAAATTAATATAATCAACCTCGTCTTCATTAATTCGGGCATCTCTCATTGCAAGTCTTAAGGCTCG
>CAZMBO010000008.1:31114-39601 GCA_964564655.1 uncultured Nitrospina sp.
GAAATTACATGACTTCGCCCTTGAAAACCAAAACGCATAGAAATTTCACTGGAAAGCATCCCTACCAGGGAGTTTGAAATCGCATAAGGGCTGATTTTGTTTTTATGTTGTGAAAAATATATTTCGAATTGTTTTTCAGAAAAGTCGAACCCAGAACCTCCACTCCCAACAAGCACACCAAGAGATTCAAAATCCTCCTCAGAAAAGGAACCAAGATCGATACCTGCGCTTGCAAGGGCTTCCTGGGTTGCTGCAACGGCAAGCGGCACCGTACGTGGTAATTTTTTTAAGTCTGCAGAAGAATAATAAAGTGAAGGATCGAAGTTGGTAACCTCACCGGCAATCTGACAAGCCAAATTCACAGGATCAAAACTTGTAATACGGTCAATACCACTTATTCCTTTGCAAGTATTTTCCCAGAACTCTCTTTGTCCTATCCCATTTGGGCTTACAGCACCCAAACCGGTTACCACAACTCTACGAAGCATATATTTGAACCAGCTTTCTGTTTGAACTTGATTTTAAAAGTTATGTTAACATAGCAGGGCCAAATTGAACAAGGTTACACCTTAAGGGAAAATCATACCCGCGGCAATTCGCCGCCAAGCTATTAGCCAACTTGCTTTCACTTAAACACAAAACAGGCCAGATGTTTGTTTCGGGATTCGAAGGAACCAGTCTCAATTCCCGAACAGAAAAGCTGATTTCCGAACAAGGTATTGGCGGGTTGATTTTGTTTGAACGCAATTTCGAGAACCCTAAACAACTGAAAAGTCTAATTGAAGATTTGCAATCCCTTACTGCACCAAATTCTCCGCCCTTATTTATATCGGTAGATCAAGAAGGTGGTCGAGTAACGCGATTGAAAAAAAACTTTACACAATTTCCTCCCATGTGCTGCTTAGGAAAAGCAGGCTCTGATGATTTAGCCTACCGTTTTGGCATGGCCATGGGAAAAGAAATGCGAGCCGTGGGAATAAATATGGATTACGCCCCTGTATTGGATGTCCATTCAAATCCCGAGAATCCTATTATTGGGAAACGTGCTATAAGCTCCGATCCTGATGTGGTGGCTCGATTAGGTTGCAAAATAATTCAAGGTTTTCAAGATGCCGGCACTGTCCCAGTTGGCAAGCATTTTCCAGGACATGGAGACACCTCCCAAGATTCACATTTGATTCTGCCACGGGTAGAGCGAAACAAAGAATCATTAGAGCAAATTGAACTAGTTCCGTTTTCCAAGGCTTTTCAAAAAGGACTGGACGTAGTAATGACCGCACATGTCGTTTACCCGGCATGGGATAAAAATTCTGCTGCTACATTTTCAAAACCTATTTTGAGGGATTTACTTAGAAAGAAAATGCATTTTGAAGGATTAGTCATGTCAGATGATTTGGAAATGCAGGCAGTAACACAAACCCCGGAAGAGATACCTGCTTTGGCTATAAATGCTGGTATCGATTTGTTCCTTATTTGTCACGATCTCTCAAAAGTCACTAAGCTACAAGACACCTTGATCAATGAAATAGAAATAGGAAAAATTTCCCATGACAATTTAAATCAGTCTCTTAATAGAATAATGAAAACCAAGAAAAAACTTCCCGGCTTTATGAAAAATGAAATGAATCTTGAACAGATTCTTGAAGAAAATAAGAAACTTGTTAAAGAAATGCGTGCCCACCTAGTTTAATGAATAAAGCAGCTGAAAAGAATTTGTATTTGATAAGATTCTTGATTGGAACAGACTTTGAAAAGTGGTTAATTTACTTCTCTCCTAAAGTAACAGGGTCCTGCATTTTCAATTTATACAAATTGTAATAAAGGTTTTTGTTGTTCATTAATTTTTCGTGTTGACCTGTTTCGACGACCCTGCCCTTTTCTAAAACAATAATCTGATCAGCTTTATGAATTGTACTAAGGCGATGAGCGACAATAAAAGTGGTCCGACCTTCCATCAACTTCTCAACCGCTTCCTGAATTAAAGCCTCCGAACGATTGTCTAAAGAAGATGTAGCTTCATCCAGCACCAGAATTTTCGGATCTTTTAAGATTGCTCTTGCTATGGCGATCCTTTGCCTTTCTCCCCCTGAAAGCTTGGCTCCTTTTTCTCCCACTATGGTTTCATAGCCATTTTCAAGATCCACAATGAAGTCGTGAGCATTCGCTTTTCTTGCAGCATCCTCAAGTTCTTGATCCGTTGCATCCAATTTTCCATACAAAATATTTTCTTTCACTGTTCCACCAAACAATAAAGTCTCTTGAGGAACCAATGCAATCTGATTGAGAAAGCTTTTTCTGTCCAAACTTCGAATGTCATGTTCATCCAGCCGAATGCTGCCTTGGCTGACATCAAAAAACCGATGCAATAGTTTTATAACGGTCGATTTCCCCGCCCCACTAGGCCCCACCAATGCGACAGTTTGCCCCGGTTGTACATCAAAGCTTATATTGTGTAGAATTTTAAATTCTTGGCGATAACCAAATGAGACATTTTCAAATTGAATACGGCCCGTAATATTTTTCAAAAATATCGGGTTTTCAGGGTTGTCAATAGCAGGAGCAGTATCCAAGATTTCATAAACTCTTCTAATCGCTCCAGATGCTTCCTGAATTTGCGTATAAAGGCGGACAAAAGTTCCGATTGGGCCTGCAACAATCAAAGCGTAAAGAAAAAATGCGGCGAGTTCTCCTGGTGTCGTTACACCCGACATTACTTGATAACCTCCATACCAGATCAAAATCGCAGACACTATAAAAGTAAGGCCAAGAATGAAAGGACCGAAAAAGGATGAAATCTTAAGCTTATCTACCGCCCTTTCAAATGCAGTTTCAATTTCTTTCTTGAATCTTTCGCGCTCATAATTTTCTCGGGTAAAAGATTTTACAATCTTTATCGAAGAAGCAACTTCTTCCAAAACCACAACAGCTTGAGCAACCTGGTCTTGTAATTTTTCAGAAAAAATCCTCAAACGTTTTCCAAATACTCTGGCAAAAATCATCAACGGAGGTAGAATCAATAGTATGAGTCCGGTCAACTTCCAGTTCAGATATAAAATGATTGCCATGGCTCCAATAAGTGTGATGCTTTGTCGCAACAAAGCTACTGGAATGGAGATCAAGGCATTCTGAATAACCGAGATATCATTATTCATTCGTGAAAGAATTTCGCCTACACGGCGTTCTTGAAAAAATCTCAGAGATAAAGATTGGATGTGAGAAAAAAATTCAATACGAAAATCCGTCGTCATCCTGTGACCGACAAATCCAAAAACATAGTTATGAGTTACTGCAAAGACTGCCTGCAATATAATGATAAAAAATAAATCCCACGCAAGTCCGTCGAGAATCTGGCTATCTTTAAGAATCACCACGGCATTGATCATATTACGGACGATCAAAGGCAATACTAGATTGACCAAAGAAGTCAGGGTTAAGCAAATGAACGCAAAAATCAGACTTTTGGTATAGGGTCTGGCATATTTAAAAATTTTTCGAAATTCTTTCATACACAAAGGGCAGCAGTCTTTTTATTTCGACGGCCTTTAGCCAATGGCTTGCATAAATCGTTTGGTGATTTCTTCGGGAGTATGGGTTACTCGTCCAGTAGAGGGATCAAAACAAGGTTTAACCTTGATGAGTAGAAAATTTGGTCCAGGCAATTCTTTTAGTTTTAGAAATGCTACTTTTATTTCATCCTTTTTTTCAACTCTCAAAGCATTTTTATAACCCGAACTTTTCGCAATTTCTTCCAACTGCACCTTACTTGAGAGAGATCTCTGATTTCCCGTTGACTCATATACCTCATTATCAATAACTACATGGATCAGGTTTTTGGGTGCTTCCGCAGCAATCATGGCCAACGTACCTAAGGCCATCAGCACATTTCCATCGCCATCGATAATGATTACTTTTTTTTCAGGTTTACATATGGCAACCCCCAAACCAATGGAAGAGGCTAATCCCATCGATCCAATCATATAAAAATTAGCTTCACGATCCTTAAGGGCAAACGATTCACGGCAAATAAAGCCGTTGGCATGAACCACTGGTTCATCATCTTTTATATGTGGCAATAACTCCTGAAATGCTTCAGCGCCTTTCATCAAACAACCCTTTCTCAACGATCAATGTGTAGGGTAATTTCTCTTCACAAATTTTCTTTTTTGCCTGTTTAAGAACCTCTTCACAATTTTCTTCACTGAGTAGAGAATACTCCATACTAGCTGTTTGCAGAAGTTTCTTATCGATGTCACCCATAATAATATGTTCGGGGGCATCCTTCCCGTCTTTTCCACGCCAACTCATAATCACCAGAATGGGAATATTGTAAATTAAATTGAGCGAGGTGAAGGCATTGAGGCTATAACCTAATCCCGAATTCTGCATAAGTAGAACAGGCATTGTTCCTGCAAGGTAGGCACCTGTACACAATCCCACAGCTGCATCTTCGCGTACCGCAGGAATATAACGGGCTTCTTCCTGGCTCTCCAGTTCATAAATCAATCCAGATAATAAAGAGCAAGGTACTCCAGTAAAAAATTTGTAACCCTCCTGGATTAAGCACTTAATAAATGACTGAGATGTTAGGGAAAACATATGCAAACTTTTACCAATTTTGGATATTTCGTTCGCCGCCATACTCACCCTGGAGCTTGTGAATGAGTTTGATATATTCTTTGATTGATTCTTCACCCCTGAATTCCACACCAATTTCTTTGGCAGCCTGATTTGACATTGGAACTCCTTCATCTCCCATAACACCCTCACACTCACCAAATGAATCAATAGTATCGGCAATCATCTTCCCTAAAGTCAGATTATGTATATGGCCATCAATAAGGTGATAAATTTTCCCCGCTGCCTCTGAATTGCCCAGTACACATTGAATGCCTTGAACTACAGAATCCACCGATACATATTTTGTGCTTCCTTTTAAATCAACATTGTAATTCGTGGCCAGATAGTCAATTGTCTGAAACCATTCCGATTTATCAATTTGCGGACGCACACCATAAATTGTAACAGGACGTAAAATGGTGATATCGAATGCTCGACTTTTTTGGAATTGAAAACAAAACCCTTCGATCGAATTTTTAATAGACCCATATAAACTGCCTGGACGCACAGGATGATTTTCGTCCATAGGATTTTCTTTATTCACGGTGGGAAGTACTTCTCCAAAAATAGTACAGGAGCTCATGAAGATAACCTGTTTTACTTTGGCTTTACGCGCTTCTTCCAACAAATCAAAAGCGCCATCAATATTGACCTTTATCAATTCTTCCACTGTTTGAACAGGTCCCGGGAAATGGGCAAGATGCACCAAAACTTCCGCATCCTGAACAAGCTTGGCAAGCGATTCCTTATCTTCCAAGCCGCCAATAATATAATCAATATCTTCAAAGGTCTTCAGATGTTCAACGACACTGCCTTCACGAATTAGAGCTTTGATGTTGTAGGTGGCACTTTCAGAATTATCTTCCAAAAGCTTTTTTACAAAATGGGACCCCACCATTCCAGTAATGCCGGTGAGTGCAATATTCATTTGTTCCTCCAAATCCTAATGGATTTATTTTTATTTATTATGGTTGTCATACAGAATTTTTTATTATGATTACCCCAAAAAATGATGTCAACCTTTTTTGCGCTTTTTGCCGTATTCATAATTTTCCACAGACAAAAATATAGACTAATAAAATTTATTCAAGGAGTTCTATTTATAACAGCCTGAGCCGCAGCAAGAATGGCTGTGGGCACACGGTAGGGAGAACAACTCACATAGTCAAAACCTAAACGGCTAAAAAACCCAATGGAAGAAGGATCTCCCCCATGCTCACCGCATACCCCTATATGGATTTTAGGTTTGACCTTTCGTCCTTTTTCAAAAGCTATTTGTACTAATTGGCCTAAGCCTTTCTGATCAAATGATACAAACGGGTCATGATCCAGCAATTCCATATCAACATATTGTCTGAGAAAGCTCCCGGAGTCATCACGGCTAAACCCAAACGCAGTTTGTGTCAAATCGTTTGTTCCAAAAGAAAAGAAATCTGCTTCACTGGCAATTTCATCTGCTGTCAGGGCAGCTCGAGGAACCTCTATCATGGTGCCAATTTTAAAATCCAAATTGGTACTTTCTTTTTTTAAAACTTCAGAAGCTACCTCCAAAATAAATTCACGAACAATTTTAAATTCATTAACATGCCCTATCAGAGGAACCATAATTTCAGGATAAACTTTGATCCCATCTTTAACCAGACGGCATCCTGCCTCTAAAATGGCACGAGCCTGCATTTTATAAATTTCAGGGAAGGTAATGCCGAGTCGGCATCCTCTATGGCCAAGCATAGGATTCATTTCACTCATACTCTCAATTTTTTTGCTCAAAGCACTACTAGAAAGTTCCATGTCACGAGCTAAGTTTTTTATCTCTTGAGTGGCACGCGGCAAAAATTCATGAAGGGGAGGGTCAAGCAATCGAATTGTTACCGGAAGGCCTTCCATCGCTTTAAAAATACCTAAGAAATCATTTCGCTGGACTGGAAGGAGCTTTCTTAAAGCTTTATTTCGAACCTTATCGCTGTCAGCAAGAATCATTTTACGAACCTGGAAAATATGCTCCTTATCAAAAAACATATGTTCTGTTCTGCAAAGTCCTATTCCCTGAGCTCCGAACTCCCTTGCCATCAATGCATCATTCGGCGTATCTGCATTTGCCCGAACTTTTAACGAACGAGTTTCTCCAGCCCAAGTCACCATACGGGTAAAAGAGCCCGTCAACTTTGATTGAGTCAAAGGAACAATACCTTCAATTACCTCCCCAGTGGTTCCATCCAGAGTAAGAGGAGTCAGCTCTTTCATTTTGACTCCCCCCAACGAGCAGGTTTTTCGACGGCTATTCACGATCAACCCTTCCACCCCGGAGACACAGGGTTTCCCCATTGCCCGGGCGACCACCGCAGCATGTGATGTCATCCCCCCCTTTGCTGTGATAATACCTTCAGCCACATTCATGCCTCGAATATCCTCGGGAGAGGTTTCCATTCTAACTAAGATTACCTTTTCCTTTTTTTCTACCATTTCCTCTGCCGCTGCCGAGGTAAAAACAATTTTTCCGACTGCCGCACCCGGTGATGCCCCCAATCCTTTACCTAAGCGTTTGACTTTTGCTTTCGGATCTATCATTGGGTGAAAAAGTTGATCTAACTGCACAGCGGGAACTCTCATCAGAGCTTCACTCTTGTCGATCAAGCCTTCATCCACCATATCTACGGCCACCTTAATAGCCGATTCCGCAGTTCGTTTTCCGGATCTAGTCTGTAGTAAATATAATTTTTCATTTTCAATCGTGAACTCCATATCCTGCATATCTCTATAATGCTTTTCCAGCCTTCGATAGACAGTCACTAATTCTTGATAAATATCCGGCATATCGATTTCAAGCTGGTCAATCGAGTTTGGGGTACGAATTCCCGCAACTACATCTTCACCCTGTGCATTGATCATGTATTCGCCGAAGAATTTCCTTTCTCCAGTAGCCGGATTACGGGTGAACGCCACCCCCGTTGCAGAGGTTTTACCCATATTCCCAAAAACCATCGACTGCACCGTTACTGCCGTCCCCCAATCGTGTGAATATCCATTCATCCTTCTATAAATAACCGCTCGCTCCGTGTTCCAAGAGTTGAATACTCCTTCTACAGCCATTCGTAACTGCTTCATTGGGTCATCAGGGAATTTTTTATTCGTATCACGAATAACAAGGGCTTTAAACTTTTTTATGATCGATTTTAAATCTTTAATCGAAAGTTCCGTATCGACTTTGATGGAACGCCTTTTCTTTTCTTTTTCTAAAATTGTTTCAAATCGAGCACTATCAATATGTAAAACAACATTACTAAACATAGAAATAAATCTACGATAAGTATCGAGAGCGAACCATTCGTTTTGTGTTTTTTTCGCTAGACCACTAAGACTTTCTTCGTTGAGGCCCAAGTTCAACACTGTATCCATCATGCCCGGCATAGAAACTCGAGCTCCGGAACGAACTGAAACCAGTAAAGGATTTTCAGAGCCACCAAATTTTTTACCCACTGTTTTCTCAAGGGATTTTAAATGCATTAAAATTTCATCCCATAATTTTGGAGAAAATTTATTTTTATTTTTAAAATAATTAACACATGCTTCGGTAGAGACAGTAAAGCCGGGTGGAACATCTATGCCCAACGATGCCATTTCAGCAAGGTTAGCGCCTTTACCTCCCAAGAGATTTTTCATGTTTGCCTTGCCATCAGCTTTCTTTCCGGCAAAAGCATATACAAGTTTTTTGGTCATAAATAAATAAGCGCTTTACGCTTTCAAAATAGGGTTAAAAATAAGAAGTAAAACTCTAAACCATCGAGTACCTCCAAACATCAACCTTTCTTCAAAATAATTTTTGAAAAGTCTGCAAGGTCTGAAAATAAACAGGATATATCTCGGAGCAAG
>CAZMBO010000009.1:0-39016 GCA_964564655.1 uncultured Nitrospina sp.
TGGGGATTGTAACCGTGCCCTTTTTTCGGGTAAGTTTTACTTTTACTTCCTTCGCTTTTATTAGTTCCGTGGACATAGGCTCCTGAGCTGCCTGTACCGATTGCATCCATTGCAGTAGACTGGGTGACAAACATCTTTTTAATTTTAATTGCACTTCCTAAATCGGCATGTGCAGATTGGAGGAACAACAAAACTATTGCCGTGGTCAATCCACCTATGAACTTCGTTTTTATTTGAGACACTTTTACCTCCTTGAGAGGGGAAATACTGCGCCAATCCAAACAATCACTAGTAATAATAAAAAAGTACGCCCGGCAGGATTCGAACCTGCGACCTACGGATTCGAAGTCCGGAACTCTATCCAGCTGAGCTACGGGCGCATAAATAAAAAAAGGGATGAAGAGGAATGGAATCCTTGATCCCTATAAGTCCTAATTAATAATTCCTAATATCAATATTTTACTTTTTATTTGGAGAGAAGGAAATAGAAAATTTATCTTGAATTTTAGGAAGTTAAAAAACAAAACGGTAATTTTTACTTCTACAATTCTAGATTGTCTGTTTTAAAATAAATTGCTCAATAAAATATTAACTATAGTTTCCAACGGAACGGCAACGATCGTCAAGACGTCCTTATGGGGAAATGGGGTGAGCGACGGGATTTGAACCCGCGACCGCTGGAGCCACAATCCAGAGCTCTACCGACTGAGCTACGCCCACCATATTTTTATGTTTTCAAACTAAAACAGACAGATAGAGGCAAATTTTAATCTATCCCTAAGCCTTTGTAAAGAAAATGCTAATTATTTAATTACGCGAAGGTGGCTGCGGTCTCGTGGGGTCTTCGGTCGAGATTCTGGGGTCGGTTTGTCACTTGTTTTCAGGGATTTTAGTTTTTTCTCAGGTTTAGGTGCAGGATTGTCTACCATTTCACTCACTATTTGATCTGCAAGATTCATATCTGCTGGAATACTTTCCTCCCACACTTGCCCATTTTGCATATTGGGGTCATAAATGGCCCATACCGCTTCAAAGGGTAACAGACATTTGTAGGGCCTGCCGCTAAAGGCCAGTGTGGCTGAAATGGCGTCTTGATTAATTTCTATGGGTTGTCTGAAGTTCAAATTAAAAACAAGGTTTAATGAAGAGTTGGATTTCTGATTCTTCGGAACATCCACGTCTGGCAACCGGGCGTCGAGACAAACCATTGCATCACCTGTTTCCAGTAAATACAAAAGAAAGTCGTATTTTTTTTTGTTTAGGGTTTCCATAATTTAAAACTAACATAAACCCTCTCACGAGGGAAGGGACTATTAGCGATAGACTTTGTTTAAAACCTCTTTATTAATTTGCAAAGAGTATTCACGGTTTGACGAATCTTTTCTTATCTCTTAAAGGTAGTATTGCTCTTTTAGGTGTACCGGTGTTACCATGCTGAAATTTCTAGACAGATATTTTCTGAGGACTAATTTTTATGCGTGGGAATAGATTGAGGTGGGTCGCGGTAATTTTCAGTATTTTGTTTTGTTCGCGTGTGGTTTGGGCCGAGGAGTCTAAAACTATTGAGGTATGGAAAAATCTATTCACATTCACTCACGGCAAGGGAGCTAACTCCAACACCACTTTTCTTGTAACTAAAGAGGGTGTGATTGTTGTTGATACCCGTGTTACGCCTGCTGAGGCTAGAAAAGTCAAAGAAGCGGTTCGCAAACAAACACAACTACCCATTTTATACATCATCAACACGAGTTATCACGGTGACCATAGTTTTGGTAATCAGGTTTTTAAGGATAGCCACACAATCATCGCGCACGAAAATGTTCGCAAAGCTCTGACACAAGAATCAGGTAAAGAATATTTGGCATTTTTTAAGACTCTCAAAATTCCGGGAATGGAAGAAACTGTGATCACTCCGCCAAGTATGATTTTCAAAGATAAAATGCATATTTATGCAGGGGAGTACCATCTTGAATTAATTCATATGCCAGGTCATACCGATGGCGACTTGTTTATATATATTGAAGCTCTAAAGACACTCATCACGGGAGACCTGATTTTGAATGGAAAGGTTCCTTATATGGGTGATGCCTATATTGATGACTGGATTAAGGCCCTTAATTATATGGGAGGTTTAGATGCGGAGATTTATATCCCCGGTCATGGTAACCCTGGAGGAAAACCCATTCTAATAGCTATGAAACATTATCTTTTTGAATTACGCCAAAGGGTTGTGAGGCAGATTGAAAAAGGCAGCTCGTTGAAAGAAACCCAGAATATAGTCGGGCCGATGCTGAAAGAAAAATATAGAAGCTGGCAAAACCTGGAGCGGATCGATAGGAACATCGAACGTGCTTACAAAGAATTCAGTGTGAAATAGTAGGATTAAATTATCTATTCTTTTTTTTCAAAACGTTGATAGATTCCAAACGTAACTTTGAGGGTTGCTGACGAACATTGCCTCCCCTGTTGGAGGGTGGTAGACTTGTTTGGAACCTTCATTTGAAAATTAATCTCTTATCGAGTCCTTATATTTAGAAGGAAAATAACTATGAAAAAAATTGGTGTTGTTTTATCAGGATGCGGCGTATATGACGGCGCAGAAATTCACGAAGCGGTCATAACTCTTTTGGCCATCGACAGGGCCGGCGCCAAATCAGTGTGCATGGCTCCAGATATCGATCAAATCCATGTGATCAATCACCACAACGGCGAGGAAATGGTTGGCGAGAAACGAAACGTTTTGGTGGAATCGGCTCGTATTGCCCGTGGGGAAATAAGAGATATTAATGCCATCAAAGCCGATGACATTGATGCCTTAGTATTCCCTGGCGGATTTGGTGCAGCCAAAAATCTCTCAAGTTTTGCAGAAAAGGGGGATGAATGCGATGTACACCCTGATGTTATGCGATTGGTGAAAGAATTTGTTGCCAAACAGAAGCCACAGGCCGCGTTATGTATTGCTCCAGCAATGATGGCAAAAATCTACGAAAGCGAATCGGTCAAGCCTACCCTGACGATAGGAAACGATAAAGATGGTATTAGCATGATTGAAGCAATGGGGAGCCAGCATCAGGAGTGTGTGGCAACGGATTTTGTATTTGATGAGAAGAATAAGATTGTTTCAACCCCTGCTTATATGGTTGGGAAAAGTATTTCGGAAGTAGCGGAAGGAATCGAAAAAACCATCAATAAGCTCGTCAGTATGATTTAAGATTTACCATCCCCATCGCTAAGATCTTATAATTCATTGAAGTGAATAGAATATGGATTATTTGAGTTTTTTAAACAATTTCAAGAGTTTTCATTCCTGTTAATGCTGTGGACTTTTGTAATGCATCCTCACCTCTAGGACTGAGTTTATTTCCGGCAACATTTAAAAACTGTAAGCCAGAAAGAGTTTTAGAATTGGCAAGGGATACAGCACCTTCATCGCCAATTGCGTTTAGAGCTAAGACCAATCGCTTTAAACTGGCGAGGTTTTCCGACTCTGAAATAGCTTTTGCTCCAGCGGCGTGAATCCAGTTTTCGTTCTCAATAGAGAGGGTTTCTAGGTTCAGCAGAGTGGTTGAACTAGCCAGCGCTTTTACTCCTAGATCAGAAATATTATTATTGTTCAACCTCAAATATTTGAGCGAAGAACAGTTCAACGAATTTGCCAAGGCCACTGCACCTTCCTGGTCTAATTTGTTTTCACCAAGATCCAGGTTTTCAAGCGATCTCATATTTGTAGAATCAGCCAGGGCTTTTGCACCTTCTGCACGAAGGTCATTGTTGTTCAGGTCAAGAGATTGAAGTCGCGTTATTGTTTTGGATTTAGAAAGAGAAATAGCACTGTCTGTTGTTAAACCATTATTATGCATGACTAGTTTTTCAAGGTTTTTAAATAAAGGGGATGCGGCCATTGCGTAAACACCGTCATCCCCTATATGGTTGTTATTGAGAATCAATGTTTTCAGGTTAGGAAATACCATAGAACTGCAAAGGGTTTCCATGCCTACTTCTGTCAACGCATTGTCAGATAAGTTCAGTGTGGTTAGGGATTCTAAAGGAGGTGCTTTTGCTAAAAACTTCAAGCCATCATCTCCAACACCCGTGTCGCGAAGATTTAATTCAACAAATTGCTGGCATAAGGGCGAATCCACCAGCGATTTAATTCCCATACCCTCAAGGCGATTGTAAGACAGGTCGAGCTGTTTTAAATTTATAAATCCTGTAGCCATTGAAAATACTTTTGCGCCTAACGAACCCAACTCATTACTGGAAAGGTCAAGACTTTCAAGGTGTGTCATAGACAAGCATTTAGATAGAAAAAATATTGCCTCATCATCTAGATTATTATTCGCTAGCGTAAGTGTTTCTAGGTTTGAAAAAGAATCAGAAGCGCAAAGAGGTTGTAAACCTGTGGAGTTAAGTCCCGTTTGATTAAGGTTTAGATGTTTCAGGTTCTTGATTGGAGTAAAATCGGAGAGGGCTTTAAAGTCTTTCTCACTCAGCTTAGAACCACTTAGCTCCAGCCTTTTTTTGTCGGGGCTAATTTTCTCTTGGATCAAGGTTCCCAAATCCGGGTTCTCCGTATACTTTTCAAAAAACCGGAGAAAATCTAGACTGTCATCAATGTCTTTCGCTTCCGCCATTAATCTATCCTTTTAATTAAGAGGTCTTGATTATATCACTATTGCAAAATGCCTCTGTCTAAAAGGACTGTAGATTTTGAATTGGATTATAGGAAGGTAAATTAATTAAAATTAACGGATACTGCTTTGGAAACACCCTTTTCTTCCATGGTGATCCCATAGAGAGCGTTGGCAAAAGTCATTGTTTTCTGATTGTGAGTGATGATGATGAATTGGGTATTGACAGCCATCTCTTTCAGCATCTCCTGAAAACGCACAACATTGGCCTCATCGAGGGGGGCATCAACTTCGTCTAGTAAACAAAAGGGGCTGGGGCGAACCTTAAATACGGCAAACATCAGGGCGATGGCCGTCATCGATTTTTCACCGCCGGAAAGAAGTGACAAGTTTTGTAGGCTTTTTCCTATTGGGTTGGCGGTAATCTCTATTCCTGAGTCGAGAGGATTGGATTCATCTATCAAGGATAAATTAGCCTTGCCACCTTGAAACAGGCGGGCAAAGACTTCTTTGAAGTTTTCGTTGACCTTATCAAAGGTCTCCAAGAACCTTTGCTGAGTTGTGCAATTAATTTTTTCAATGGTTGAATGCAACAACTCAATAGACTCTGCTAAATCGTCCTGTTGTTCCTTTAGAAAGGTGTAACGTTCGTTGGTTTTTTCAAATTCCGACAAAGCTGCCAAATTCACCTCGCCCAGTCGCTCTAGCTTTTGCTTTAAATCTTTGACAGATTCTTCAATTTCGTTTTCAATAATTTTTTCATCATAGGCAGCAGATAACTCTTCGCGGGTCGCATTGAAATCTTCGTATACACGTTCTTCAATATGTGCATTTTGCAATTTTATTTCAGAACGTTTGATTTCTATCTGAGATAAAGTTTCTGTAATTTCCTGAATTTTTCTGGACAACTCGCGGATGTTTTGATCCATTTGCTTTTGCGAATCCTCATTTTCTCTCAGGTTTTCTTCCTCTTTCACCGCTCTATTACTCAGGGCATCCTTTTCTCTGGTTTGTTTTAATACATTACCTTCCAACACTGACACATCGTTATCGATTTCAGTTATTCGACTCTGGTTTGAAACCATATCCTTCTCGCGTTTTTCAATTTGTTGTTGAAGGTTTTTTTGTTGCAGTGTCAGGCGCTTGATCTCCGTAAGTGTATTTTCCCGTCGTCCAACCAAAGAGGTGATTAAAACTTTTAATCCACTAATTTCCATCAAGTTTCTTTCCAGGGCCTTTCGACTTTCTTCCAATTCAGTTCGTTCTTTTGCTAGGGATTCCTCTTCAGCCCGACTCTTTTGTTCCATTTCCAGCAACTGTTCACTTAGCGAATCTTTCTCATTTTCTAGGTCATGCAGTTGTTGGGTCAAGGACATCGACTCAGTGTCCAAGTTCGAAGCATGGTTATCCAGCCTTAGTACCTCCTGCCGCAATTGTTCCAAGTCGCGTAGACTATTGTTATTGGCCAATTCCTTTTGGTGAACTTCTTCATTTATTTTTTTGAGACTTGTTTCCAGCTCCACTAATGCGTTTTTATCAGATTCTATCTTTACCTGCGATTCTTCTAGCTTTACCTTTAATTCCTTTACGCTTTTGGAAAGACTTTCAATTTCCCTGTTTCTTGCCAGTAATCGTGAGGATTCATTTTTGGCCGAACCACCTGTGATAAAACCATTCGATTCAATCATTTCACCATTTAAGGTTACAACTGTACCCTGAAACTCAGGGTTCTGATGAAGATGCATCCCCACATCCATATCCTGCACGATGACAACATTTCTTAACAACAACTCAATGACCGGCCTGTAATCTTCACCACATTGGATGAAATTGAGAGCTTTTCCAACAACACCTTGTGTGCCATTTAAATGCAAGGGGGCACTCGGTGTCGATTTTGGATTCAAAGGAACGAACAAACCTCGCCCAGACTCATTATTTTTAAGATAACCAATGGCTTCCATCGAGTCAGAATAAGAGTTTACGATGACACTTTGTAGTTTGTCGCCCAAAGCCGTTTCTATTGCAGTTTCATATTCCGCGGGAGTTTGCAAAACATCAACAAGCACTTCGCGAATTCCAGGAATCCTTTCACCATTTTGTTGGCTCATAAGGGATTTAATGCCTTCATTAAATCCTTCAAATTGTGTTCGCAATTTTTCCAATGAATTCAGCAGCGAAGCCTTATTAAAGTAAGCCTCTTTTCTTTCGCCGTGCAGATCGGCCTGCTCCTGTGCCTGATTCGAGCATTTGAGAACTTTTTGTTTTAGCTTTTCCTGTTGCCCCTTGAGTTGTTGCAGTTCATTAATGCTGCTTTGGTGGCTTCTTTCGCGTTCTTGCAGAGTTGATTGATTATTCTGGATTAAATTTAGAATTTCTTCTTTTTCTTTTGAAAGATTTTGTTTGCGTAGCTCAATACCCTGGCATTTAGTTTCAAGTTCAGTGAGTTTGTTGTTTGACCCTGCTGTTTGTTGGTACAATTCAAAAACCTTTCTTTCCCCAACCTGAACTCGGTCCTGAATTGTCTGAAGAGCATCGCGCTTTTGTCCGCTAATTTCTTTTAATTGTTCTAGGTTTTTTTCCTGATCATTGATTTCCTTAGAAGTATCGCTAAGCTTTTTTTGTTGATTGTCTGTCTGCTGCAATAGACTTTCAATCTCCTCCTCCATTCGGGTAATTTCGCCGCCGGCAGCCTCAATATCTTTTCTCGCCTCAGCTTGCTGCTCTTTTTTGAAAGTGATGGTTTGTTCGTTACTGCTAATTTGAGTGGTCAGCTTGTGAATATCCTCACGCAGGCTATTCAATCGGTTCAACGACTCTTCTATTTCAATATTGAGTTTGAGCAGCTGATTTTCAAAGGTGGCATACCGCGTACTCCACTCTGTTTTCTTTTGTGTTTGCTCTTCAAGTTCCTGATCTATAGTTTTTAACTGCGCCTGAAACCGTTTGATTTTTACTGCGAAGAGCTGCAAAGAAAGTTCTTTAATTTCTGCTTTAAAATTTTTATAACGCTCTGCTTTTGCAGCCTGGCGTTTCAAGGACTCAACCTGTCGATGCAGCTCCTGCACAATATCAGCGACGCGTTCCAAATTTTGCCGTGAATTATCGAGCTTTCTTACAGCATCATTTTTTCGACTTTTAAATTTAAGAATGCCTGCAGCTTCTTCAATCAGAATCCGTCGCTCTTCCGGTTTCGAGGTGATGATATCCTGTATATGGCCTTGCTCGATAATCGTAAGAACCTTCGGACTAATTCCAGCATCCAGAAGAAAATCTGTGATATCTTTCAGGCGACAAGGAATTTGGTTGATATAAAATTCGCTTTCACCAGACCGGTGGTAGCATCTAGTTACCTTTACATCTTCAGCCATATTTGGAACCCCTGCAATACGGATTCCAGCTGGAACATTTGATAGCGTAATTGAAATTTCGGCACGGTTTACCGGTTTGCGGCTACCACTGCCATTAAAAATAAGATCGGTTATCCGAGCGCTACGTAAGGTTTTGGACCTTTGCTCGCCGATGGCCCAACGGATGGCATCAGAAACATTACTTTTCCCGCAACCGTTCGGACCAACAATGGCGGTGAAACCATTTTTGAACTCAAGGTTGGTGGAGTCAGCAAAAGATTTGAAACCTTCTAATTCAAGATTTTTCAAATACATTTGGCGCTAAAACCCTTATAAAAATTATGTTTTAGTATCCATAGTAACTTGAGAAAGGTTATCCCAATCCCAAAGTATTGTAAAGGGAAATTATACAATCCTTGGTATACTAGAAATTTTAAGGCCCAATATATTGTGGTATTGGTCAATACACAATAAATCATTGATTTTTAGTCTCTAGCCCAAAGTCTAGAGACCCCAAGGCATGCTTTCCCATGTATTTTTTAGGAAATGACCGTAAGGAGATTAGGTTGATGAAGATTTATTCTTATAGTAAATGTGGAACCTGTAGAAATGCCATTAAGGATCTAGAAGCAAAAAAAATTAAATTTGAGGTGATTGATATCACTGAAAATCCGCCAAGCAAAAAAGTTCTTAAATCTGCGGTCAAAGCGAAGGGGCTGCAAAAATTATTTAACACCAGCGGCGTTCAGTATCGTGAACTCAAGATAAAAGATAAACTGAAATCGATGACCGAAGCGCAAGCGATTGACCTGCTTGCTTCAAATGGTCGCTTAATTAAAAGGCCGATTGTAGTGGATAAAGATAAAATAACGATTGGCTTTAATGCCGATGAGTATAAACAGGTCTGGGGAAAATAGTCGCTTCATAAGATGGATTTAATTTTCATTACAACCAAGCTAAAGAATCAATTCCCACTTAACCAAAAGGCGGTCGAACCACACCCCAAAAAGGCAGCAATTCTGGTCATGCTTTATCCCAAGCATAACAAAACCTATGTGTTTATGATAAAAAGAGCGTTACACCTTAAATCACATGCAGGGGAAATAGGTTTTCCCGGCGGGGTCTATGACAAGGATGAAGACGAAAATCTTTTAGCAACCGCACTCCGGGAAACCCAAGAGGAAGTAGGAATCAAAGTAGAAGCCTCGCAAGTAATAGCACAACTTCCTATTGTGAATACCCGATTGGGATTCGAGATCACACCTTTTGTTTCTGTATTATCAGTAGCTATAGAATTTAAGTTAAAAGAAGATGAGGTCGAAGAAATACTAGAAATCCCATTGACTTCCTTGCTAGCCACACAACAACGGGATGTAAGTTTTAATCCAGAACAGGACTTGGTTATGTACTGGTTTAAACACAATAGGATTTGGGGAGCCTCCGCACAAATTTTAAGAGAAATTCAATTAAAGATTGGTCAGCAATGAGGCGATAACCTGAAAGCATTTTTCATCATTCCTAATCAGACTGTTATAATATATATGTTTGATTATTGACAAACCCAACCTAATAGAATTCTTTGACAACTTCTATAAATTCCAAAGATCGGTTAGTTTTTGCTCTGGATGTGCCAGATAAGAGAGAGGCACAACGCTTAGTAAAGCTACTGCATGATTCTGTAGGCTGCTTTAAAGTGGGACTGCAGTTATTCGTTCAAGAAGGTCCTGATATTTTAAAATTAATAAAAGATCATTCAACAGCAGATATTTTTCTGGACTTGAAACTTCATGATATCCCCGCGACAGTTCGGGGGGCTTTAAAGTCTGCGGAAAAATTGGGCGTGAGATACATCACTATTCATTCGATGGAAGGTGAAGCAATACTTGAAGCATCGAAAGAGGTTAAGGACTCGGGTCTTGAAGTATTGGCTGTTACCTTGCTAACTAGCATGGGTGAGGAACAACTACACGCTTTAGGCTTTGAGCAAGATACTAAAATTTGTGATGTCGTTTTAGATAGGGCATTGCGAGCTCAAAAATCTGGATGTGCTGGTATCATTTGCTCAGGAGAAGAAATTGCCCAAGTAAAGCAAGAATGCGGGGAACATTTTAAAGTTGTGGTGCCAGGTATTCGACCTGAATGGAGCCAAATCTCTTCGGATGATCAGAACCGGATTTCTACACCTAGAAAAGCCATTGAAGCAGGTGCTGATTTGATAGTCGTGGGTCGTCCTATCCGTGATGCTGAAGCACCCAAAGAAGCTGCTTGCAAAATTGTTTCAGAAATTGACCCCTTTATCAATCCATAGACTGCTTATATGTACATACTAGGCATTTCCGCTTTTTACCATGATTCCGCTGCCTGCCTAGTGCGTGATGGTGAAATTATCGCTGCCGCCCAAGAAGAAAGGTTTACACGAAAAAAACACGACGCATCGTTCCCTAATAATGCTATCGAGTTTTGCCTAAAAACCGGAGGAGTTCAGGTATCCGACTTGGACTATGTAGGATTTTATGACAAACCTTTTATAAAATTTGAAAGAATCCTTGAAACATATTTGGGAATCGCACCAAAAGGATTAAAACAATACCTCTCTGCCATACCTGTATGGTTGAAAGATAAATTATGGACTCGAGGCAATATCAGAAAAAACCTTGGTTACGAGGGGCCTGTTATATTTTCTGAGCACCACGAGTCGCACGCTGCTAGCGCATTTTTCCCATCGCCCTTTAAAGAAGCCGCAATTCTCACTATGGATGGAGTGGGTGAATGGGCCACGAGCAGTCTTGCTTTAGGAAAAAATAATAAAATCGAATTACTGCAAGAGCTACACTTCCCCCACTCTCTAGGGTTACTTTACTCTGCTTTTACCTACTACCTAGGATTCAAGGTCAATAGCGGTGAATACAAGGTTATGGGATTAGCACCCTATGGAAAACCAATATATTGTAATTTAATTCGTGAACATTTGATCGACCTGAAGGACGATGGTTCGTTTCGCATGAATATGGAATATTTCGATTATCTGGGCGGAATGACTATGACCAATGAAAAATTCGCAGCTATATTCGACCACCCAACCCGAAAGTCTGAGTCACAGTTGACGCAGAAAGAAATGGATATTGCTGCATCCTTACAGGAAGTGACAGAAGAAATTATGGTAAAAATGGCTCGTTACATCCGTCAAACAACAGGTATGAAAAATTTATGCCTTGCTGGTGGAGTGGCCTTAAATTGCGTTGGCAATGGAAAAATTCTAAAAGAAAAAATTTTTGAAAATATCTGGATTCAACCTGCTGCCGGTGATGCGGGTGGCGCGTTGGGTGTTGCTCTCTGTTGCTGGTACCAAATGCTGGGTAATGAAAGGGTGACCAACGGTTGCGACGCAATGAAAGGCGCTTATCTTGGTCCTCATTATAGAGACAGTGAAATTAAAAATTATCTCGATAGAGAGAACATACCTTACCGAAAATTAGAAGAGTTCGAGTTATTGAAAACGATTGTCGCTGACTTGAAAGCAGGTAAAGTGGTGGGCTGGTTTCAGGGCCCAATGGAGTTTGGACCTAGGGCGCTAGGCGGCAGAAGTATCATTGGAGATCCGCGAAACCCAAAAATGCAATCTATCATGAACTTAAAAATCAAATACCGTGAATCATTTCGTCCTTTTGCCCCTTCTGTTCTTGCAGAAAAAGTAAATGAATGGTTCGAGATGGATTCGGAAAGTCCATACATGTTATTGGTTGCAAGAGTACGGGAAGACAAAAGAATTCCCATGGCTGAGGAACAGGAGAAACTGTTCGGAATAGATTTATTAAATGTGCCAAGGTCGCAAATACCTGCAATTACCCACGTTGACTATTCTGCTCGAATCCAAACGGTTCATAAAGATACTAATAAAAGGTATTACGATTTGATTAGCGAATTTGAAAAAGAAACGCAATGCCCCGTGTTGATCAATACTTCCTTTAATGTTCGGGGAGAACCTATTGTTTGCACCCCAGAACAAGCTTTCCTTTGTTTTATGCGGACGGAAATGGATACTTTGGTGTTGGAAAACTTTGTCATCGATAAAAAAGATCAGAAACTATTCGATGAGGATAAAAACTGGAAAGAAGAGTTCGAGCTAGACTAACCCATTGGCATGAGAGGCAATGATTTTATCCGTTCACAGCTAGTCATGCGCTTAATCTTTAAATAGATTTTTTATTACTTCCCGTATTAGTGGGTTGAGGAAATTTGATAACTGTGCCCAATTACTCCAGAACAAAGTTTTTTTTTATAGCTTTAGCCGTTCTAGCTATCTATAGCTATGGTTGGAGGGTAACAGAGATTAACTTGGGTGATTTGTTTCGCGACTTCCATTTAGTAAAACCTCTTGTCAAAGAACTTACGCAACCTGATTTATTTTCCCGGGAAAAGAAAATCCAGACTACGGAAATCGAGTTTTTTTTGAAGGCAGGTTTAAATAAAAATCACGCCTCAGCTGGTTCAAATGAAAAACGCCAACTGGTTTTATCCCAAAGTTCGGGGCAAATTGGGGACCGATTGACGATATTAGGACTTCACTTAAAGTCAAATTCTGAAGGCGCATTATTTTGGGTCAATGAGATAGAGCAAGAATTTCCCTTAGGGAAGTTTAAAACTGACTCGACCGGTAAATTTCAAAAAGACATAACCGTACCACCAAGTGCCCGAGGAAATCGGCAAATAGTGAAGGCCATTGTAAGTTGGCCTGAAGGATCTTTGCAGGCCAGTGAAACCTTGCGCCTGACATTTGATAAAATGGTAGAAACTCTTTTTCTCGCCTTGATGGCGACCACCTTCGCAATATTAGTTGCAGTTCCTTTGAGCCTTTTGGCGTCCAGAAACCTAATGACAGAGACCCTTCCGGGAACGATGGTTTACTATGTCATACGAACAACACTAAACTTACTGCGGTCCATCGAACCCTTAATCATGGCGATCTTGTTCGTGGTTTGGGTTGGCATAGGTCCTTTTGCAGGAGTTTTGGCGCTAGGAATTCATTCCATTGCCTCTCTGGGAAAACTTTTTTCTGAGCAAATTGAGAGTATCGATGTAGGTCCTGTTGAAGCAATTACCTCAGTAGGAGCAAAGCCTCTTCAGGTGGTCCTATTTGGGGTTTTGCCGCAGGTAATTTTGCCTTTTCTGGCGTTGAGCTTTTATCGTTGGGATATCAACGTACGGATGTCGACAATCATCGGCTTTGTGGGCGGGGGCGGGATTGGTTTTCTTCTACAACAATGGATCAATCTTTTGAAATACAACGAAGCGGGTACGGCATTACTTGCTATCGCGATGGTTGTAATTACCCTCGACACTCTAAGCGCAAAAATCCGAGAAAAAATTAAATAAAGGCCAGAATGTATTTTACCTTGAATGGATAAGGTGTAATCCCAAAGGCTAATTTAAAATCTTATTTTTTTTTCTTGTTCCACTGATAAGGAGGAGCCAGGTGATTGAAAATTTTAATAAACTGATTCCCCGATTCAGGAATTTTAACAACTTGTTTTGTTAATAAAATTTCTTCTGAAGTATATCGATGGCCGTAATATGCTAGGTTGGCATCTAAATCAGCAGTGATAACGGTGCCTTTTAAAGAAACCCCGCCAAAAACCCCTTTGCTTCTGGAATAGGAATAAATTTCTCCCTGCATAAATACGTCAGTAGAAGCTTCGGCGTGTCGCCCTACCGGTCCTGCTGAAACTGCAATATCAGCCCCTAAGGAAAACTTCTCATTCAATAACCCTTCGAGTCCTCTTTGTGACATAACGAGGAGAATTAGGTCAATGGCTTCTGCCCCGATCTGGAACCCAAAGCTAGCACCCGTAGTATATAAAAAAGCAGGCGGTCCCCATTTGCCGGTGTCTGATGCGCGGACAGATGCGACCCCTTTTCCATATCGAGCAGCTACAAGAAAACCCGCTTTAAGCATTGTTGGAAATACAATGATAGCTTTGGCTTTCGATATAAGACTCATAGGAATCTTCTGATCCGGTGAATTCTGAATCTCATCTAGAATCATTTGTGATGTGCGAAGAACTTTTCTTTGTTTGTTGCCATCCCCTTGAGCCCAAGTTGCGCTCGAAACCAACAGAATTAAAATAATACTGGACGAAAATAATTTCATGGGACCCTCAAATTAGTTATCTGCTTTTACTATAATCAATTTATGCTTATAACTCAACTTCTTGGAAATGTAGACAACTTAAAATAAACTTTGCTCTTTTCTCTTTACCGCTTTACCATGCGCGGTGATGATCAAAGAAAATGTTGTAAAATTTTTAGGGATAAACGGAATACTTTCTGAAAAACTGGAAGGTTTTGAGCACCGTCCTCAGCAAGTGAAGATGGCTCAAGCAGTCGAAACAGCTTTTAGCCAAGCAAAGCACCTTATTGTTGAAGCAGGAACGGGAACGGGGAAAAGTCTTGCATACCTTATCCCAGCGATTCTTTGGGCAGTAGAAAATAATAAAAAGGTTGTAATTTCTACTTATACCAAAACCCTTCAACAGCAGATACTCAATCATGACATTCCTTTTCTTCGCGAAAAACTCGGTATTTCTTTTCGTTATGCTCTATGCATGGGCAATGAAAACTATCTTTCCCTGCGCAGGCTTAAACGCTCAGCTCAGACTGGTTTATTTAATAAAGCCGATGAAGAAGAACAGTGGAATGGAGTTTTTGACTGGGCTGTAAAAACTGAAACGGGTTATCGAAGTGATCTGCCTTTTGAAGTAATGCCGCAAGTCTGGGAAGAAGTGGGAAGACAAAAGGATCTCTGTCTAGGGAAAAATTGCAAAACTCATTCATCCTGTTTTTATTTTAAAGCCAGAAAGAAATGGTTTGGGGCTCATTTATTAATTGTGAATCATCACCTATTTTTTGCAAATGTCGCAAATTCTGGTGCTGTACTACCAGCTTATGACGCGGTGGTGTTTGACGAAGCGCAAAATCTAGAAGACGCCGCTACTCAATTTCTGGGACTGGAAATTTCAAACTCGAACCTTATTTATTTTCTTGATCGATTGCATAATCCACGTACCAAAAAAGGATTATTAACACGATTAGATCATGCCATAGTGCCCCACGTTAGAAAACTTGCCATGACTGTTCGACAGGCTATCGATGCATTCTTTACTCATTTTTTAGAAGAGTATGGTAGGGAGGATCGCGTGGTCCGTTTTTACAAACCTCCTGTTCTAGACAATGGAATTTATGTTCCTATGGAAGCGCTTCGTGAAAGCTTAAAATCTCTGGAAGCAGGATTGCATTCTGAAGAAGACAGGATCGATGTAGCAGCGGCAGCTGAAAGATGTTTTGAATTTAACAATACCGTATCGGCTATTCTCAACCAGAATTTGCCGGGGTATGTTTACTGGATTGAAATCGTAAAAAGAAAACGAATTACACGAGTTGTCTTGAGAGGTGTTCCCATTCATGTTGCAGAAGAACTCCACGCACAGGTTTTTAATAAATTAGATCGTATGATCATGACCTCTGCAACATTAACCACCAGCAAAAATTTTGAATTCATCAAAGAGCGTTTGGGATATCACCCCACTGAAGAATTACTTCTTGATGCTCCATTTGACTACTCCAGTCAGACATTATTGTATGCCCCTCGTGACCTTCCTGAACCGGGAAGTGAAACTGGGCCCTATGTGGAAGAACTTTCGGATCGGTGCAAGGAGCTTGTTATGGCATCGGGTGGGAAAACTTTTATTTTGTTCACCAGTTACGCATTGCTCAATCAAATTTATGAAAGACTTGATGATTCGAGCCTTCCATTTCCATTAATTCGGCAAGGAGACTTGCCAACAACTTTGATGATAGATAAGTTTAAAGAAAAACCTTCGGTAATATTTGGAACCAATTCTTTCTGGCAGGGTGTGGATATCCCAGGGAAAGCATTGCAAAGTGTTATCATTACCAAACTACCATTCGATGTCCCCAAAGAACCCCTAACAGAAGCTCGAATAGAGGAGCTTAAGCGCCAAAATATCGACCCCTTTTCACATTATCAAATTCCACGAGCCATCATTCAGTTAAAACAGGGATTCGGAAGATTGATCAGGAAAAAAACCGATAAAGGTGTTGTCTCCCTTCTTGATTCAAGGATTAGCAGAAGGGGTTATGGAAAAAAATTTATCACCTCGCTTCCCGTTTGCCCTGTGGCCACGCAAATAGATGAGGTGAGAAACTTTTTTTTTGATGAGACTGAGGTCTAAAATTGCTGAATCAGCGATTTGTCGGTGTCAAAAGAGGTGTATAAACAAAATTTGCGAGGATAGTTAATTTATCATGTTGGATATTTTTTGGAAACGGATAAAATGGAGCGGCCTCTTTAACTGCTTTGAGCGCAGCAACATCAAGAATCTCGTGTCCAGACTGCTCAACCAAGCGCACTCCCATTAAATTCCCATCTTTAGAAATACGAAACGTTAAAGAGAGATCACCGCTGATGCCTTTTTGTGCCGCAGGCAAAGGATAAATCCAGACTCGTTCAATTTGATGTTTAATGCGAGCAAAATAGGAAGCATATTTCACCTCCTTTGTATCTAGAGATACGGGTTCATCATCATCAAAATCCTCCAACAAATCTGTGTCCATAGAAGCAAATTGTTCTGCATCGAATCCATCTAAGAAAGCCTGCGTACTAGCCGTCCTTTCCTTTTTTATGGGTGAGGATTTCGGCTTTTGAGTCTTGTCGGAAGTTATAGATTTGAAGATTCCTGTGTCTGACTCAGGCAACGGTTTTTTTCTAGGTTTTATGTGGGGTTTTTTTAGAAAATATTTTTCAGGGGCGATATTTTTGCTTTGAGTTCTACTTGATCTGGTTTTACCGATCGCTCTTTTAGATTTTGGAACGGCAGTTTTCTTTCTCTTATAAACCTTTTTAGGGGTTATTTTTTGGTTTGAATGGGACCTGCGATCAAACTTTGCAAGAAGTTCATCCCTTTTTGGTTTTTCTGGTTTTACGGGAGGTTTTGGGGTATCAACATTTTTTTTTACCTTTAAATCCATCGGGTTTTTTGTTTCAAAATATTTCACCTGGATTGGAGGAGGGCCTTTAACTGTTTTCTCTTGAACAGGTATCAACATATGGGCAATGAAAAGTGAAATATGGATACCCAAAGAAAGCAAAATAAATCCGGATATCCGAGTTCTATTTAGCGGATTATTTTTGGCCCAATCTATTTTTCTTTTACGCAAAGTTAAAACCTGAAAAAGTATCCCATTATAAAATTGACCTTATAAATATTATAGCGTAGTTTTTTGACCATTCATAAGTCCAGAGGGAGGACTATTAAGGTGCCTCGTCTAGTGTAGAATTCAGTAGTTTGCACTTTTGCTTATACCAACGATAGGCCTGCTCGACTTCAGGTAAATTTGCGTTAGGAGAAACATAATTCCCAACCGAATCAAAAGGTTCGTAATCCATTTCCAAGGTCTGGTAAATATGGTTCAGGTAGGAGGGGAAATTTCGGTACATGGGGATCTCTTTTCTTAAGAAAGGCATACCTTTTTCTCGAAATTTCATTAATTCTTTCCCAAAAGGGTGGATTTTTTCTAGCCCTCCTTCCTCACCTTGATTACTTGCGAAATGAGTCAAGGACTCAAAATCTTCCCAATCTTCCAGAGCATCCACATCTGAAACAAAAGATGGATCGTCATGCAAGTTAGTAGTTATTGATATATTAAGGAGATTTGACATGCTTTTATGGAAATTTCTTCTCGACATTCCAAATTGATATTTATCCTCTGGAGAAATTTTTTGCACATGAGATCGAAATGTAAAAGCATGGTCAAGTAAATACGGCAAGGCTTTGAAAAAGCGAACAGGATTTTTCAAAGCCATCTTTATTCCGGCATGAATAATTTGACCATCTTTTCTTGAAGAGTGTAAGTAATCAATAATTACAGGATCCATTCTCTCAAAGTTAATCGGGTATAAATTGGGTTCCTTTAATTCATGCAAATCATTTCCATGGTCATTGAGAATCCGGTAATGATAATTTCTTTTAACAAATTCACTACCTGGTTTTTCATTAAATTCAGGGAACATATTTTGACGTGAATTCAACCAAAGAATAATGTTGTGGCTTTTGTTGCCCTTAAAACCCAAAACTTTTTCAAGGTCATATAGAAAAGGTAGATCACCAGGCTGAAATAAAATCAGTTCGTTATCTTCAATTGAAAGCTTATTTCTACCTAAACTCAAGGTGTGAAGAAGATTTAGGTTTTGGTCATCTTCTCGGACAAATTGTATTGTTTTCCCACAAGTGTCAACTGTGTTCAAAAAAAGTTCTAACACACGCTGAACTTCAGTCGATCCTACAACAACAATTTCCTTAAGACTTGAACATAATAAATTTCCTAAGGCATAACACATCACTGGAATGCCATGAATTAAAAATAAAAATTTTAGACGGTCGATTTCATCATCTTTAGAACGCAGGATGAGGTGGCTGACACCATTTCTGCCCGCTGCTATTTCACTTTTTGCTTTTGCAATACTTAGATTATCAGCCAACTTTCGGGAGTCATATTTGTTGTGGCTGAAACTGACAATGCATTTTTCGATCTGAATTTTATTTTTTGTTATGACCATAAATATAATTGATTGCTAAATTGGTGGTATACAGGCCTGATCTTAGAATAGAGAAAAGCTCAGATATTCATAAAACCTAGATATTACGTTTCTAGAAAAATAAGGAAAAGTGATACGATTACTATGTAAACGTCCATCCTATAATAATGTGTTGGATAACCCTAATAAACTTTTACGAAAGCGGTTACATAGAGCGTCAAATTTTGCTACGCTTTGAAGTGAACCGGAGTTCGCTCCTATTTTTGATCAGTGCTAGGATTTTGACGTTTTCGAGGGGCTTTGGGATATATATAACTATATGTTTTATTTGACAAATTTTATTCTGTAGATATAATATTTTTAGCCATGGAGATAAACCTTGAATTAGAAAATTTGAGCATTATCGGCGAAAGCAAGCCTATCCGTGATGTTTTTGACGTTGTTGCACGTGCTGCCGGGTCGCAAAGTACCGTCATGATTTATGGTGAGAGCGGCACGGGAAAAGAACTCATCGCTCGGGCCTTACATATGAACAGTCCGCGCGCTTCTAAACCTTTTATTGCTGTTAACTGCGGTGCCATTCCTCACGAGCTTCTTGAAGGCGAGTTATTTGGTTACGAAAAGGGTTCGTTCACCGGTGCGGTCAACACGCGTATTGGCCGAATGGAGTTAGCGAATCAAGGGACTATTTTTTTTGATGAAATAGGCGATATGCCGACTTCCATGCAGGTAAAGCTTTTGCGGGTTCTGGCAGAAAGGGAAATCGATCGTATTGGCAGTACGAAGCCAACCTCCATCGATGTACGTGTAATTACTGCTACCCATAGAAATTTGGAAGAGTCCATTAAAGGAGGTAGCTTTCGTGAAGATCTTTTTTATCGACTCAATATTATTCCAATCAATCTTCCCCCTCTGCGTGAAAGAAAAACAGACATTCCCCTTTTAGTGAACCATTTCTTAAAACAGTTCAATGGAACCGCGAAACCCAAAACCATCAGTGATGAAGCGATGCAATTTTTGGTGAATTATTCTTGGCCTGGAAATATCCGTGAATTAGCAAATTTTGTAGAACGTATGGTGGTGTTGAGCATTGGTTCAACCATAACCCCGCGTGATCTTCCAGAAAAAGTACTTGGTGATACACCTAAAGAAAAATGGCAGCCTCTGGAAGAAGAGGAGGAAGACAATCCCGCGCAGATTTTGCAGCAATCCCTAAGACAATCTTTTCATGTGGGAATCCCAGAAGAAGGCATCAACCTTAAAAAAATGGTTGAAGAGTTCGAAAAAGAATTATTGCTCGAAGCACTGGAAAAAACAGGTTGGGTGAAAAACAAGGCCGCAAACCTGTTGGGCCTCAACCGCACCACGCTCGTGGAAAAACTCAAAAAAATGAAAATCGAAAGACCTACACGGTAGGTCTCTGGTCGGCCAATTTTTTTTAGCGGATATAACAACTTAAGGTTTAGCACGGGATGTTTGTTTAAAAAGCATCCTTTTTTGCATCATAATGCCAGGTACGGCAAAATGGCCCGCGGGAGACGATTAATAAAATTTGGGGTACTCGGTGGTAATATAGTAGAAGTTGATTTCAGGCGAGGCAGAAAAGATTCCGAAACTACAGCTAAGGCTTGATGATACGGCTTGTCTTATGGGTGTCAACAAACTTATCTCTTCGAGGCATAAAGAAGTTTAATGTAGGAGTATTATACTGCTTCCCACATGCTAAGGAGTTAGCCTTCGATACGGGCGTTAGCGAGTTCCTGACCGACTTTGGTAATGTCTTTCACAAATTTTTGGAAAGCATGATCGGTATCTTTATGCTGGGTTTGTTGGCGGATATTCTCTCCATCGGCATCAATTATAAGGTCTAAAACATTGACCCCCGGTGTTACATGATGTTTTCTGATTTCTACTCTGATTTCATTGATTTCCATGGGTCTTTCTCCAAACTAAACAGTTATTAACGACAAGCAAAACAAAGTTGCTTGTTGTAGATAGAATTAGGAAATAAATTAATAGCATTTCAAAGGAATGGGGTCAAGACTCTTTATTCTTATAAGCTTAAGGTTTTGCTCCTTCTAGGGCACAGGGCCAGTGAGTTACAAGGGAATAAGAGGACGTTATGAAAAACTTAAAACAAATTATTGTTCTTTTTGTTATTGCCGGTTGTCTGGGAGCATTTTTTTATTTTGACTTAGGTCAATATCAATCCCTTAAGTATATAAAAGAACAGCAAGCCAATTTTTCAGAGTTTTATAAAGAAAACACTTTATTAGCGATTAGCGTCTACATGGCAGTTTATATTGTGTCGACTGCGCTTTCTCTACCCGGAGCAGCATTTCTTACCTTGTTGGGTGGAGCATTATTTGGATTGCTGGTTGGAACGATTCTTGTTTCTTTTGCTAGCACCATTGGAGCAACGCTTGCCTTTCTTGTGTCACGTTTTCTACTTCGTGACTGGGTACAAAACAAACTTGGAAGTTATTTAAAACCATTCAATGATGGGATTAAAAAAGACGGAGGCTTTTATCTATTTACACTACGTTTAATCCCTGTTATTCCGTTCTTCGCTATTAATTTGGTCATGGGTTTGACTCCCATAAAGGCGATTACTTTTTATGGAGTGAGCCAATTAGGGATGTTGGCAGGGACGGTTGTTTTTGTAAATGCCGGAACGCAACTTGCGCAATTAGAATCTCTAAGTGGGATTGTTTCTCCAGAAATAATTTTTTCTTTTATCTTATTAGGGATTTTCCCTTTTCTAGCCAGAAAACTTTTAAGTTTTTATAAAGGAAGAAGAGTTATGAGTAAATTTAAAAAACCCAAATCTTTTGCTTACAACATGGTGGTAATCGGTGCGGGATCGGCAGGATTGGTTACCAGTTACATTGGAGCTGCAACCAAAGGGAAGGTGGCATTGATAGAGAAACATAAAATGGGAGGGGACTGTTTAAATACCGGATGTGTTCCCAGCAAAGCCCTTATCCGTTCTGCTAAATTCATGGCCGATGTGAAAAAATGTCAGAAGCTAGGTTTTAAAAGTGCTCATATCGAGTTTGATTTTGCGGAGGTGATGGAGCGGGTACAACGTGTTATTAGAACCGTGGAACCGCACGATTCTATAGAACGGTATACATCCCTGGGGGTCGAATGTTTTACTGGGGAGGCAAAAATAATTTCTCCTTATGAGGTAATGGTAAATGGAAAAATTCTCACCACCCGCAACATTGTTGTTGCCACGGGAGCACGTCCTTCCATTCCCCCCATTGAAGGAATCGAAAATATTGAATACCTGACTTCTGATACCATTTGGAATATTCGCGAACAACCGAAAAACCTGCTTGTTCTAGGGGGTGGACCCATTGGATCTGAACTCGCTCAGGCATTTTCCCGACTAGGCAGTAACGTAACACAGGTCGAATGTAATAAGCGGTTGATCTCAAAAGAAGACCCGGAAATATCGCAAATGGTTTTAGAAAGTTTCCAAGATGATGGAGTGAACGTGTTGGTAGAGCATATCCCAAAAAGATTTTTTCACCGGGACGGGAAAGATTTTCTGGAGTGTGAAAATAACGGCAATACGGTCGAAGTCGAGTTTGATACACTGCTGATTGCCGTGGGCAGAAAAGCCAACACAACGGGATTTGGATTGGAAGGGCTAGGAGTAAAATTAACTGCACAAAAAACGATTAAAGTGGATGAATATATGAAAACCAATATCCCTAATATATATGCCTGTGGGGATGTTGCCGGGCCCTATCAATTTACTCATATAGCTGCTCATCAAGCCTGGTATTGCGCTGTTAACTCTATGTTAAGCCCATTTTTGAGATTCAAAGTCGATTACAGTACTGTGCCTTGGTCGACTTTTACTGACCCTGAAGTGGCACGCTCGGGTATGAATGAAATTGAGGCAAAGGAACAGGGTATACCCTATGAGGTCACCACTTATGGGATCGATGATTTGGACCGAGCCATTACTGATGAAGCTGCGCGTGGGATTGTTAAGGTATTGACAGTGCCGGGAAGGGATAAAATAATTGGTGTAACCATTGCTGGGTTACACGCAGGCGATATTATTTCAGAATATGTTGCCGCTATGAAAAATGGATTTGGTATGAATAAAATTCTGAACACAATCCATATTTATCCTACCCTGGCTGAAGCAAATAAATTTGCTGCAGGGAACTGGAAGAAAAATAATGTTACCAAAAAAGCTTTGGCTTGGGGCGAGAGAATCAATCGATGGAGGAGAACCTATGTCTAAAGTTCTGGTTGCTTTTATTACTTTTTCTGTTTGTTGTTTTCTGTTAGGAGCGGCTTTATGATTTGTGTTCCCATTGTCGGTGCCTCCATGCCCAAAGCATTGGAGCAAATCTCAGCAGCTGAAAAGGTTGCTGACATTATTGAGTTGCGCCTTGATTTGATTGATTCCTTTAATCTTAAGGTTTTATTAAAAGCAGTCACTAAACCCGTGATTGTCACTAACCGGAGTAAATTGGATGGAGGGCAGTTTAAGGGCAACGATGAAGAACGCTTACAAGCATTGCGCGATGCTCTTGCGGCAGGAGCCAATTATGTAGACATCGAAGTTTCTACTCCACGTGAATACTTGCAACCTTTCTTAGAGAGTTATGAAACTTCACGCATCATTCTTTCTTATCACGAATTTTCTAACACTCCCGATGATTTAAACCCACTTTACGAAACTATGAGTGCTTTGCCTGGAGAGATTTTAAAAATTGTTACCTATGCCCGCGACCTTAGCGATAACCTAAAGATGCTCCAACTTCTTGAACGTGCCAAAAAGGAAAATAAAAAATTGATAGGACTTTGCATGGGAGATCTGGGAGAGATTAGTCGAGTGCTTTCTCCTCTGTATGGAGGGTTTCTCACTTTTGGCAGTCTGGAAACAGGACAGGAAAGCGCGCCTGGGCAAATACCGGCAAATTCCCTCAAGGATATTTATCGAGTTAATAATAAGCGCAAAGACTTCAAGGTTTATGGGGTCATTGGCAATCCGATCTCTAAAAGCATGGGTTACCTGATTCATAACCGTGCTTTTCGTGAGATCAACTCAGATGACATTTATGTGTCATTTCTAGTGGAAAATGTAGAAAAATTTTTTATCACGTTCAAAGATTTTTTTTCAGGATTGAGCGTTACTATGCCAGCAAAAGAAAACATTATTCCATTGTTGGATAGCGTTGATACCACAGCGCGAAGTATTGGATCCGTCAACACCGTTGTCCAGGAAGAAGGAAGGTGGGTAGGCTACAATACAGATTATTCTGGTGCCATCGCGGCCCTTGAAACATACACTTCCTTGAAAGACAAAAATGTTTTGATTATTGGATCAGGAGGCACAGCAAGGGCCATAGGCTATGGAGTAAAAGAAAAAGACGCAAGGTTGACGGTTACTTATAATCAAAATAAGGAAAGGGCTGAAAGCTTGGCTCAGGAGTTAGACTGCAAATTCGTTCATTACAGGGACGCAGGCACTCGATCCATAGACATTCTTATCAATTGTTCGCCGGTTGGGATGAATCCCAATATAAATGAAACGCCATTTCTTTCCAGAGACCTCAAAAAGGGAATGGTTGTATTTGACTCGGTTTATAATCCACTAGAGACAAGACTGTTGCGCGAGGCTAAAGCAGTAGGATGTACCATTATTCCTGGAAGTGAGTTATTCATCAATCAAGCGGCGAAACAGTTCGAATTGTGGACTGGAAAAGCGGCCCCTATTGATGCCATGCGTGAAGTACTGATGGAAAAGTTGACCTAACCGTTAGGGCCATAACGGGGGGTAGTGGGGTCGATCACCTGTGACCATGCATCGATGCCGCCGACCAAATTGTGAACTTTTTTGAATCCGCTTTCGACCAACTCTTGTGCCACCATCTGCGAACGCTCGCCATGATGGCATATCACTACGATTTCTTCCTCAAAAATAAATTCCTGCTGACGGTCCACGACTTCGCCCTGAGGGAAATTTTCTGATCCTTCAATAGCGGCGAGGGAAAACTCCCAGGGTTGGCGAACATCGAGTAAAAAGATATCTTCTTTGCTATCCAGCTTTTTTTTTAGGTCAGTAGGCTGTAAAGGATTAACAGAGTTCACAGTTTTTTTTATTGAAAGCCCATCATTGGCCAGTAAAAAACTAGCAGGATTAAAAAACAACCCAATCCGAACAAACTGAGAAGCGAGCCTGACCAGATCATTTCTTTTAAGGTCAGAAACCTTGATGAATAAGCCAGTGCCGAAGCGGGAGTTGCAATGGGCAATATGAAAGCAAAATTGCTTGGCAAAATTACAGTCATGGTTGCTAAAGCGGGATGTATGTCATAGGCCGGGCTCATGCTGATAGCCGTAGGTAAAAGAATTGCTATGACAGCCGAATTACTCATGAACGTAGTTAATAATGTAGACAACAGGGCGATAACCAAAAGAAATATGATTGGAGAATCGACTATTCCCGAAAACAGTTTTTGAGCAAGCCACAATGCGGCACCTGTTTCTGACATGACCTCACCCAAGCAGATTGCCCCCCCATACATCAGAACGATAGCCCAATTAATATGGGTTTCTACCATTTTCCAAGTGATTAGATTTAGGACAAACAAAAGGACAATAGATAAGATGGCTATGTTGGCGATTCCTAATTGATCGCCAACAACAAACCAGCAAAAAAGTGTTATCACCATAACAAGGGCAATGCCTTTTTCCTGAAAGGTCAGTTTTCCCATGGTATGAGATTTATGTTGTAATGCTTTTCTTGCGGCTTCAATGTCTTGAATGTCAGCAGGGAACAAAAATTTCAATGCCAGCCAACCTCCAGCAAACATCGTTAGCACCAATGGAAAACTCAACTGGGTGTATTGAAGAATGCCGATGGTTACAGTGCCGACAGTGGACTTTTCTAGCATTTCGACAGCCAGCGGAACCCTGCCTCCGCCGAGAACGGTCATGGCCCCACCTATGATACATCCCCAAGCCATGGCGAAGTACATACTCTTTGCAAAGACGGAGTTTTCTCTTTTAAGGTTCAGCGACTGTGTGATTTCGTGAATGATGGGAAACAAAATCACTGCCACCGCATGTTCTGACATAAAGCAGGAACTAATTCCGGCAAAACAATAAATAGAAATCATTAATTGTGATGGGGTGTTGCTCCAATTCTTCATAACCCAGATTGATATTCTTGTGCTGAGACCGCAAGAAACCATGGCGGCGGATAGAATAAAGACACCAAGAATGAAAAATACCGCCTTATTGCCAAAATAAGCGTAAGCCTGTGAAGCTTCCATCACTCCCAAAAGAGGGACTGCGGCGATGGCTAAAAGACTGGTTATGGATAATGGGATTAGATTGGTAGACCATAACAACACGCAAAGTACGAAAAGGCACAGGACCTTGTAGCCTTCAAAAGAAAGATCACTGGGGCCTTCCTGGATCAGTAATAACGCGAAAACCCCAAAGAATAGAGCCAAAAATAGGTATCGACGCAGTCTATCAAACAGCACAATCCAAAGTGGACGACGGTCCACAATAATTTGATTGGGTTGTGAATGAGATTCAGCCATGAGGTTTGGGTGCTAAAAATATTAAATGGGTAATTTTATACAAATTGGTCCAGCCTGCGATGATAACCCGTAGATACCCTAAAGGGCTATAACAATTTTTCAGTGGGAAAACCAAAGAAAGGAATCAATATTTCAAGTCCAACGGAATAGCGCCCCTTAACTATTGGTTTTTAGTGGATACTTAATGCAGGTTTTGTTTCAGGTTGCTATTGAGTTTTGAGTGTATAGACCATTGGAAGTGATCATTACCCGTGTCCACATTCTCTACGGTATGCAATCATACCAAATACGTAAGGTTAAATAAATGGCTTGCCTTAGCGGTGTGGATAATATTTGTATCGTTATCCAGCTTTTCTGCCACAGAAGTGAGATATAACCATCCTATTTAGAATATTTACCTTTTTATAATAAATATAATATAAATTTTTTTGGGGTTTCTGAGTTTTCAATGGTATCTTTGTCTAATTACACTCTTTTTTAGATTTTCAAAAGAAAACTCTAGCATTCTGTGGGTTTTATAGGAGTGTTTTGAATGGATAAAAAACAACAAATTTTTGAAAAAAATCGGTATTTAAAACGACACCTTAGTACTTTGAAAGGCTTTATTGAATGGGTATGACTATTACAGAAAAAATACTTGCTGCCCACGCGGGGAAAAATTCTGTCGCCCCGGGCGACAATATATGGGTAGATGTAGATGTTTTGATGACACACGATGTTTGCGGGCCAGGTACTTTTGCAATTTTCAAAAAGCAGTTCGGTGAAAATGCGAAGGTATGGGACCGCGATAAGGTTGTTATCATTCCCGACCATTTTATCTTTACTAAAGACACTCACGCCAATCGGAATATAGACATCCTGAGGCAATTTGTGGAAGAACAGGATCTGCCACATTATTACGATGTCGGAACAGATAACTATAAAGGGGTCTGCCATCTGGCTCTGGCTCAGGAAGGATTCAATCGACCTGGAGAAATTTTATTTGGGACCGATTCCCATACTTCCACATCAGGAGCTTTTGGTATGTTCTCAACCGGAATTGGTAACACGGATGCTGCATTTATTCTGGGTACAGGAAAGCTTTGGGTGAAGGTTCCAGAATCCATGTGTTTCGAATTTACGGGAACATTTCCCGACCATATTATGGCAAAAGATGTCATTTTGAATGTGATTGGTGATATTGGTGTTGATGGTGCTACTTATAGGGCCATGGAATGGAGTGGCGATGCAGTGATGAAGCTTTCCATGGAAGAACGCATGACCCTTTGCAATATGGCGATTGAAGCTGGGGGTAAAAATGGCATTATCGAAGCGGATGAAGTAACGATAGATTATGTTAGGCAACGCACGGATGCACCTTACAAAGTTTATCATTCTGACAAAGACGCGAAATATTTCTTCAAAAGGACCTACAACGCAGATGAAATGGAACCCATTGTTGCAAAGCCGCATTCCCCAGATAACAAAGCCAAGGTCAGCGAATGTGAAGATGTAAGGCTAGACCGTGCCTATATCGGGTCTTGCACAGGGGGCAAGTTGACAGACTTTATGGCTGCAGCAAAGCTGCTTAAAGGCAAAAAAGTACAGATCGACACTTTTATCGTTCCTGCGACCCGCGAAGTGGAAGAAGACCTTCATAAGGAAAAAATTGATGGGGAATCTCTGCTCGATATTTTTAAAAATTCAGGTGCTTACCTGGGAGAACCTTCCTGCGCAGCTTGTCTGGGTGGACCCAAAGATACTTTTGGGCGTGCGGGTGATAATCAGGTAGTGATTTCTACGACCAATCGAAATTTCCCTGGGCGGATGGGGTCGAAGCAATCTCATGTCTATCTGGCATCTCCATATACTGCTGCGGCATCGGCTTTGACCGGACATATTACAAACCCTGCTGAATTTGTTTAATAATTAACCTTATTGCTATGAAAAAAATAATAGAAGGTCTTGCATATGTGTTGGGTAACGATATTGATACCGATCAGATAATTCCTGCTGAGCATCTGGTATACAGTTTGAGTGATCCAGAGGAGAAAAAGAATTATGGTAAATTTGCACTTTCCGGGGTTCCTGGTGATCAAGCGGGGTTGCCAAACGGCAACGTACCCTTTACGGAAGGCGAAAATTTTGAATCGAAGTATTCAATTGTGGTGGGTGGAAAAAATTTTGGTTGTGGTTCCTCTCGTGAACACGCACCTGCCTGCATGGAGATTGCTGGCGTGAGGGCAGTGATTGCGCAATCGTATGCTCGGATTTTTTACCGTAATTCTGTGGATGGAGGATTTTTCATCCCTTTTGAATGTGATACACGCTTGGTGGAAGATATAAAAACCGGAGATGATTTAAAGATTGATCTGACCGAGAATACCCTGACCAATAAAACCCAGGAGAAAACTTATGATCTGAAATCACTCGGTGAAGTCATAGAGATCATTGAAGCTGGAAATATTTTTGAATATGCCAGAAAAACCGGGATGATTGCTTCATAGCGGTGGAAGTTGTCATGATGTTTTCGAGTGAAACTTCTTGTTATCTATTCCTACCAATTACAAACTCAACGTATCTTCATTTTTAAATGCAACGAACCCAAGAAGCTTAATTTTTGTAGGATGCGAAAAGCCTTATTTTTTGTTAAATTGATTGCTTAATATCATGGAGAAAATAATGGGTTCTAATTGGAGACATAGCTTTATCAAACCCATTTTTATAATTGCTACTTTCTGCATTTTCAGTGCAGGGGCTATATGTAATGCGATAGGCTCTGAGCAGGATATGATTCTTATTCCAGCAGGGCCTTTTAAAATGGGAAGCTCTGATAAGGATATCCTGTGGGCGGCGAAACAGTTTCATTCTGAATCTTTGGATTGGTACAGAGACGAAACCCCGCTTCACGAAGTGACTTTGCCGGCTTTTAAAATTGATAAATTTCTTGTGACGGTCCATGATTATGAAATATACCGACAAACGACAGGTAAGGTCGCGCCACGCGAACATGACAATGCAAGATTTAATCAACCCAGACAACCCATAGTTGCGCTACCCTGGAAAGAAGCACGAGACTATTGCCTTTGGGCTCAAAAACGTTTACCCACGGAGAGAGAATGGGAAAAGGCCGCAAGGGGCACGGATGCCAGGTACTACCCTTGGGGAAATGAAGCAGATGCTCTCAATACGAATATAAGAGGAAAAGGAGACATTTATAGATATACCAACCCAGTGGGGGCAATGCCTGAAAACGCTAGTCCCTATGGGGTAATGGATTTGGCGGGAAATGTTTGGGAATGGACGGAAGACTGGTATCAGCCACATCCAGGGAATCAATATGATAATGATTTATATGGAGAAAGGTTTAAGGTCATAAAAGGTGGGTCGTGGAATTCAAACCTGGACTTAGCACGAGGCTCAGTGCGTGGTAAGGCATTACCGGACCAGAAAAAAAATTATATTGGGTTTCGTTGCGTGGCAACGAATTAATTGGAGGATTTTATTGTGTTGATAAGAAAAAAAATAGTTCAGGTTATTTTAGTTTTAGGATGGTTGGTATGGTCGCTTCCAGTTTTTGTAGCAGGCGGTCATGAAGTACAATCTGGTGAACATCCCGGCAAACAAGGGAGCAGTCATGGTGGACCGCCTGGAGGCAAACACGGAGGGTATAGTGGAGGCCATGGAGCCAAAGGAAAACATGGTGGTCATGGGTATGGTCGTCGCAAAGGTCCGCCAAAAGATATCTCTGCACATATTCGAGAAAGGCTGGATGCCGATGGCAGTAAAATAAATCTCAATGGTTCTCAGATTGGGGTGAAGGGAATGCAAATTCTTGCCAGAACTCCTGAGTTGAAAAATGTTGTTTCCCTAGCGCTGCAAAAAAATAATCTAGGAGATGAAGGCGTGCGAATTTTATGCGAATCAGACACGTTTCAACATGTTAAAAAACTTTCTCTGTGGGGTAATGATGTTTCAGAGAAAGGCGCAAAAATGATATCTGAATCTCCAAACTTAAAAAATCTGACTGAGCTCAAGTTGACTCGCAACAAAGTAGGGGATGAGGGAATTGTTGCAATTGTTGGCTCGCAAAATTCGAAAAATATTACATTTATGGATTTAAGCGCAAACCAGATTAGTGATAGGGGGGCAATGGCAATTGCAAATTCACCCAATCTTGTAAATCTGAAAACTCTAGATCTATATAATAACCAGATTACAGAAAAAGGGATGGAAGCTCTATTAAACTCCAGGACTTTAAAAAGCTTGGAATTGCTTATACTGATTCGAAATGAAATTAATCCGGAATTGTCCGACGATTTAGCAAAAAATCAGAGTCTGCCAAGTTTAAGGCGATTGGAAGTATTTTAGGAAATAGAATTTTGTACGCAAAAATATTTTTGAACATGAGCAAGGTTTTAAATTAAGACTTGCTAGTTGCCAAAAAGAATTATCGATTTATTTGAGATACTTATCTGTGGTTACCTGTATCGGCGATCATTATATTGGTCAATTTTTTCTACGACCTGAGTGGTGCCCCGCATTAGAACATCCAGCATATCTTTCAATGCTTCAAGTTCCTCGCTAGGATTTTCCGCGTTTTTAAAATTTGCGGCTTCCTCTGTTATTTCCTTAACGATTATTTCAATTATTTCGTGTTTATCCATAAGTTCATCAAAAAAGGACACTCGTGAAAATTCTGTAAGTGTCTATTTTTAATACTTTAGTGCTGGGACGGGACGGAATCGAACCGCCGACACGAGGATTTTCAGTCCTCTGCTCTACCGACTGAGCTACCGTCCCAGCAAAGAGCGAAACCTATCATACTCCCTAACTGCTGTCAATTTCTTGGGGTCATAAATTATTCATTGCTAAGAACTATTTTGTTATAACGATCGAAATATAGTTTTGGTATCTTGCTTTTATGATTACTGAAGCTAATAGAAACTGCTTGTGATATCTTTGGATTAACTAGCTCCCCTGCAGAATTATAAACTTATTATTGAGATGGAAACCAACGACACCATAGCGGCTTTGGCAACACCGCCAGGAGAAGGAGGAATAAGCGTGATCCGCATCAGCGGAGAAAATGCTCTCACTTTTGCTCGTGGCTTGTTTCATTCTACATTTGATATTTCGAAAAATATTCCCCCGGCTCAAAAAGTTTTGTTTGGCGAAATACGTGATCCAGAATCAAATCGTGTGATTGACGAGGTTTTGTTTACCTGGTTTAAGAAACCCAACAGTTATACTGGAGAAAATGTGGTTGAAATAAGTGGTCACGGTGGTACCCAGGTATCGGCCACATTATTGGAGTTGATTTTAAGACAGGGTGCAAGGTTGGCAGAACCTGGAGAATTTACACGCCGGGCTTTTATCCATGGCCGCCTTGATCTCACTCAGGTCGAAGCCGTAGCCGATCTTATAGGCGCTGCATCAGATAGAGCGTTGAATTCTGCTGTTTTACAACTCAAGGGTGGGCTATCCCGGCGGATCAACAATTTATTAGACCAACTATTGGCAGTGCAGGCGCAGTTGGAAGCAGCGATTGACTTTTCTGAAGAAGGGTTAACTTTCCAAAGTCGTGAAACTACCGGTCAGCAAATTAAAGAATTAAAAAATGAAATTTTCTCTCTAGTCAGTTCTTTTCAACAAGGTAAAATAATTCGCGAAGGCTTGCGCATTGCTCTTGTGGGTAAACCTAATGTTGGGAAATCGAGCTTGCTCAACGCACTCTTGCAGGAGGACCGAGCCATCGTCACAAGTATTCCAGGAACAACCCGTGATACTCTGGAAGAGCGAATACGTGTTAAGGACATTCATATTGTCGTTACCGACTCGGCAGGCTTACGTGATAATCCCGAAATTGTTGAAGAACAAGGCATCCAAAGAACCCGTAATGCACTAGCGCAATCTGATCTTGCGTTGGTGGTATTTGATCCATCCCAATCTTTCGATGGCAATGATGAATTGCTGATGAATGAAGTCGGTGATAGGCCAAGATGCACCCTGCTAAATAAATCTGATCTTGAACAGAAATGGGAGAAGGAAAAAATCGAAAAATTCCTTAAAGGTGAAAAGCCGATTTCGATTTCTGCAAAAACCGGAGCCGGGATGCAAGATTTAAGTGAAGCTATTTATAATTTTGCGGTAAAAGGCGAACAGGCAGGGGAGTCAATCTTTATTACCCGTGAACGTCACCGCGACCATTTACAGCAGGCAGCAACAGCTTTAGATGCTGCATATACAAACATGAACTCCGGTTACTCTGAAGAGCTCATTGCTGTTGATATCAATTTGGCGATGGAACACATTGGTTCGATTCTTGGAAAAACATTTGCGGAAGACTTGCTGGATAAAATTTTTGGTGAATTCTGCATTGGCAAATAGAAGCAACCTACAGTTGCCCAAAGTTCAGAATTTTATTGGGAAAACATTTCCAGATGAATAAAGCGAGGGGCGAATTATTCCCATCTTCCAGCTATTGTTACCTTAAACTAAGACATTCTAATTAATAGCAACAACTTTCTATTCTCCACGGTAAAATTTATAAGAGATAGAGTAAATTTTTGGGTTTCGTTATGTCGGATAATTCAAATAACCTGTTTTGTTTTGGTATGGGTTTTACTGCTCAAGCTTTGGCGAAAAGAATGCACGGGCATGAATGGGGTGTTGCGGGCACCTGTCGTTCAGTAGACAAAAAAGATTTTTGTGGGAGTTTATTTCCCCTTCCATTCGATGGAACCCAAGCCACGGAAGAAATTTGTGACGCCCTTAGTAAAGCAACCCATTTACTGATTTCTATTCCACCACAACCTTCAGGGGATGTGGTTTTGCAAAATTTTGGTTCGAAGATCGCCGAATGTGAAAAATTGAAATGGATTGGATATATTTCATCAACAGGGGTTTATGGTGATACCCAAGGCAAGTGGGTAGATGAATCTGCATCTACGCAACCAGTAACAAAACTCAATATGCTTAGAGTGGAAGCCGAAAATCAATGGTTAAATATGGCAAAACAATATGGTTTGCCGGTTATGGTATTCCGCTGTGTAGCGATTTATGGCCCAGGCAGGAACTTACTAGTCTCTGTTAGACAGGGACGAGCACGGCGCATTGAAAAACCGGGTCTGGTTTTTTCTCGGATCCATGTTGAAGATTTAGTACGAACCTTGGAAGCATCTATCAAAAACCCAAAGCCTGGGGAGATTTATAATGTAAGCGATGACCGTCCCTCTCCGCCATCCGAAACCGTTGAATATGCCTGCAAGCTTTTGAATGTTAAGCCACCTCCACTAATTCCTTTTGAGTTTGCAGAGTTGTCAGAAGTAGCACGTGGCTTTTATCTAACCTGTAAGCGGGTGGGTAATAAAAAAATTAAAGAAGAACTGGGAGTAAAACTCAAGTATCCTGATTATAGAAGTGGGTTGGACGCAATTTTTAAAGCTATGTAAATGCCGAGTTGCAATTGGCGCATTACCTCAAGCCAAAAAATGCTGTTGACTATATTTCGTTAACTTATCCGACTATGTAGTAGGCTAGAGTCCGGTGGGGTAATGCAAAAATTCACTGTCGATAGCGAATTTTTCTTTAAGATGTTTACCAATCGATTTCACGCCTCCTGTTTCTGTGCCGTAGTGACCTGCAAAAATTAGTATGCAATTTCCTTCAATGGCCTCATGAAAATGGTGATTGGCGCCTTCACCAGTGATATAACAATCGAGTCCTTCCTGAATTGCTTGTTTGACGATGTCTGCAGCACCTCCAGTGACTAGACCAACCGTTTTCACTTCTCCCTGCCCGATAACTTTTACTTGAGAGCCGAGTTTTTGCTCAAGCATTTTTCCTAAGTTTTCTGCTGATGTAGGGGAGATCGAACCCTTGAATCCAATTTTTATACCATCGTACTCTCCAAAAGGTTCAAGGTTTTCCAATCCTATCCAATCGGCCAGTGTCCGGTTATTTCCATAAACTGGGTGCAGATCTAGGGGAATATGCGCGGAGTAGAGTCCGAGGTTTGCCTGTATCATGGCTGAAAGTTTTTCGTAATGTTGACCCCGAATCGCTTGCAGTCCGGACCAAAACGCTCCATGATGTACAAACATCATCTGACATTGTTTTGCTATAGCGAGATCAATCGTGGCTTGACATAAATCGACTGCCAGTCCAATTTTTTTTATTTCACCGCGATTTTGAATTTGTAATCCATTCAGTGCGTGCGGTGCATCTCGAATAGAATTTATTTCCAGAAGGTTGTCGAGATAGTTGCTGAGTTGTAGAATATCCATGTTAGAAAGTATAACTTCTTATTGACGGTAGAGCCAATAGTGATCAATTTTATTTTGCGCAATTTGTGGCAGCGGATCATCCTGCTAATATTTATTTCTATCATTTCGCATGCGATCGTTCACTTAGCACCGGGCGAGCCAGCTCTTGTAGACCCCTCTAACCCTCGCATGAAACCGGAAGACATCCAGCGCATACGGGCAGCCTTTCATTTGGATGAGCCCCTGCATATTCAATATGTCTATTGGGTGAGAGATCTATTTACGGGAGAATTGAAATCTTTTAAGGACAATCAACCGGTCATGGGGAAAATATGGGAAAAGTTCCTCAATTCTCTTCCACTGTTTTTAATAGCAACTTTTATAACCTGGTGTTTGGCATTTCCGATAGGCATTCGAGCGGCGGTTTTCCGTGATTCAAGCTTTGATCGGTCCAGTACTTTTATTTCTTATGCCTTGATTTCTATTCCTGGGTTTTTCCTCTCTTATTTGTTAATCATTTTTATGGTAAAGACTTTTAATGTTCCTGTTCTGGGAATGCGGACTTTTGGATTAGAAGGAGCGACATTTTTATTCCAATCGATGGATCGTATATGGCATTTGACCATTCCTGCGTTGATGTCTGCAATTGCGGGCACAGCAGTTTTATCGCGTTATGTTCGATCGCAAATGTTGGAAGTCATTCATCAGGACTATATGCGTACGGCTCGTGCAAAAGGGTTGCCTGAAGATCAGGTTATTTATCGTCATGGATTGCGTAACGCATTATTACCTTTCATCACAATGTTTGGTTTGACCATTCCGGGCCTCATAGGTGGTTCAGTTATTTTTGAACAAATATTTTCCTGGCCAGGAATGGGGAGACTTGGCTACGAAGCTATATTGGCCAGAGACTTTCCCATAATTTTAACACTTAACTTTATGACAGCTATTCTGGTTCTTGTGGGTACGTTGGTGTCTGACATTCTTTATGCCGTGGTGGACCCACGAATAAAATTTTAGTGGTTAGAGTATGAACGAGTTGATAACGACTTTAGAAACGGATTCTTTGCCACCCTCAAAAGGGATATTTCAAGAACGCTGGGATATTCTCAAGAGGGACCGAATGGCCTATGCCAGTTTTTGGTTTCTTATGTTTTTATTGGTATTGGCATTTTTGGGGAAATTATTGACCCGATACATTATTGTTTTTGATCCCAAAATAGTACGTCTTTCAGAAAAGTTTTTGCCACCCTTGACCGCATTCACAAGCACGATAACTCCAAAGGAAAATGCGCCAACTTTTGGTATTTATTTGTTTGGTACCGATGAGTTGGGGCGCGATGTTTTTGCGCGTATGCTGGAAGGAACTTCAGTGTCATTGAGCGTGGGGTTTGTTGCAGTAGGCATTATGCTAACAGTAGGAATATTCTTTGGCGGTATCGCAGGGTATTATGGTCGGATAAAGGTGGGATTTATTACGGTTGATACGATCATCATGCGGTTTGTCGATATAATGCTTTGCTTCCCCACGTTTTTCTTAATACTTACGGTAGTAGCTTTATTACCCCCCAGTATTTATAACATTATGATTGTGATTGGGTTGACCAGCTGGATGGGAACAGCACGTTTCGTCAGAGCCGAATTTTTGTCTCTTCGCGATCAGGATTTTGTTGCTGCAGCCCGAAGCCAGGCCATTCCCGAATGGCGTATCATTTTTATTCATATGGTTCCCAACGCAATCGCTCCCGTGCTAGTCTCTGCAACACTTGGTGTTGCATCGGCAATTCTTACCGAGTCAGCTTTAAGCTTTCTTGGTTTTGGTGTGCAGCCTCCTGATGCGACCTGGGGTAATATTCTTTCAGATGGAAGAAACTTTCTGTTTGATGCGCCCTGGCTCACATTCATTCCAGGTTTTACAATTCTTTTAGTCGTGCTTGCATTTAATTTGTGCGGCGAAGGCTTACGTGAAGCATTTAATCCGAAACTTAAAACAACAACTTGATTTCAAATTCATCTCAGTCTCTGTTAATTTCCTCGCCTATGGGTGTGAGTATATGGTGTATTCGATAGAGAACCGAAATGTATAGACCTATTGCATTTAAGGTGCCCTTTGATATTTGTTGAGAAGATAAATAAACAGTTTGGCTCAAAGATCATTTTTCGGGATGTGAGTTTTCATTTGCGTCCCAAGGAGAAGGTTGGGCTGATTGGCGAAAATGGTACCGGCAAAACTACATTGTTTAAAGTCATCACTGGAAGGGAATCTTTGGATTCCGGGCAAGTGACATTAAGGAAAGGTCTACGTTACGGCCTGCTGGAGCAGGATCAGGAGGGGGGCGAGGAATCGGTATTAGAAAGAGTGGTTCTGGGTGATCCTTATTTTTTGCAAGTGAAAAACGAAATGGAAAAGCTAGAAGCGGATCAAAAATTCCAGGATCGCTACGGCATGTTGCAGCATGAATTTGAGCGGCTTGGTGGTTATGATCGCGAAGCAAGGGCTAAAATTATTTTGCAGGGATTGGGTTTCAAGTTAGGACAGTGGGAGAAACCATTGAACCAACTTTCCGGGGGTTGGCGCATGCGGGTAGAGTTATCGAGAATCTTACTTCAGCATCCCGATGTATTACTCCTTGATGAACCTTCAAATCATCTCGATTTACAGTCGGTGATCTGGTTGGAATCTTTTTTGCAATCATATGAGGGCAGTATCCTTCTAATTTCCCATGATAGGAAATTTCTTAATACACTCACTACCCGTATTTTTGAATTGGATCGAGCAACATTAACGGTCTATTCTGGCAATTATGATGACTATGAAAAACAAAAGGAAAGTCAACGAGCGCAACTCGAATCGCAGGCGGCAAATCAAAGTCGGCGCATTGCAGAGGTAGAGCGATTTATAGAAAGGTTCCGCGCCAAAAATACAAAAGCGACGCAAGTGCAAAGCAGGATAAAAATGCTGGATAAAATAGAGCGAGTAAAAACTGCTGAAAGTAGTAAGTCGATTCATTTTAGGTTTCCACAACCGGTGAGAACGGGACGAAATGTTCTGGAGATGGACAAAGTGACTAAATATTTTGGTGCTTTGAAAGTGTATGAGAATTTCTCGATAACACTAGAAAGGGGATGCAAGGTAGCTTTAGCAGGCGAAAATGGAGCAGGAAAATCAACATTGCTTAAAATGATGGCAGGTGTGCTCTTACCTGATAGTGGGGAAGTGAGGCAAGGTGTTAAAGTCTCCCGGTCTTATTTTGCACAACATCAGGGAGAATTGCTTAATTTTAGTCACACCGTTTTAGAATCTTTGCAGGAGTCGGCTTCTGGACTTTTACGGACTCAACAACGAAACATTCTCGGTGCATTTCTGTTCTCCGGAGACGATGTCGAGAAAAAAGTTTCGGTATTATCTGGAGGTGAAAAATCCCGATTGGCTTTAGCCCGAATGCTTTGTGGCAACGTTGCACCTTGGAACAAGGCTTCGTTGCCAACAGATACAGAAGCTTTAGCGCCACCTTCGTTAATTTTATTGGATGAGCCGACCAACCATCTCGACATTCGCTCACGGGAACACCTTGCTGCTGTTCTTGCCGATTATGAGGGCAGCCTGGTGATCATTTCGCATGACCGGTTTTTTCTAGATGGTTTCGTCAATAAAGTTTGGGAGATCTGCAACGGAAAAGTGCGTGAATACGACGGAAACTATAGTGAATATGAAGATGCTAAATCAGAAGGCGAGCTGGTAGAAGAAAAGGGGCAAGCAAGACGTGTCGAAAAAAACGCTCCAACCAGTTCTACATTGGAAAAGGAAAGAAAAAGGAAAGAGGCGGAAGAGCGGAACTTGCGCTATAAGAAATTAAAACCGTTAGAGACTCGGTTAGAAGAAGTGGAGAATCGTTTGGAGACTTTGATGGTAGAAAACGAAAAACTTCAGTCGGAACTTGTCGATTCCGGTATTTATGAGGAGGCCCAAAAAGATCGTTTGATGAAGACTATGGAACAGCAGCGAAATCTTAACGATGAAGAACAAACTTTAATGAAAGAGTGGGATGAGCTGACTCTGTCTATTGAAGAAGTCCAAAAAAACTTAATACCTTAGGGTTTTATGAGATATCTGCTATTTGGTTCCCATTTTAGCAGGTTGAGCCTTTACCCACTGAACAACCCCTTCCCAAATGTACGCAGAGCGATTGTCGCGTTTGACGACAAGCCATTTTTTATTATTGAGCTCGATATTTGTTCGTCGTATGAATTCAAGTTCGACTCCCTTGCTCAGTTCTACGATTTTCGGAAAAACAGTTCCAGGGCCTTTTCGAAGAGCAGCGCCATCCACTATAACTTTTAAAAACTTTTTGGAGTCTAACAACATTGAGTTCGAAGGTGCTACGGATTCTGAAATGATCTTTGCTTCTGAAATTTTAGGTAGAACCGGAGAGACAGCAGGCTTAGTTTGTAGGGTTGATAGTTTGGGTGCGACAGATGTTCTTTTTGGAGGAGTAGGTATGGGTTTTTGGGTAGAAGGCGGTAAAGGTGCAAATTCATCACTGGAATCTGAAAATTTGACGAATATGGGATTAGAAACCAAATGGTTCATTGA
>CAZMBO010000010.1:0-7280 GCA_964564655.1 uncultured Nitrospina sp.
GCTGACTCAAAAACCCGGTAATATACTAAAAGAACTCATAAAGACTCCTAGGAACATCAACGGTTCCAAACAACCCTTACCCCTAAAATTTCAAAGTGGATTAAACAGATTTCACAGTCAATTCGGGATGGAGTTGTTCGCGTAATTGACCTTGAATATACTTCAATGTACCACTGGTGGAGGTGGGACAACTTCCACAAGCACCTTGATAATGAATACTAACTTCGTTACCCTCGATGCCTTTTAACTCTACCCCTCCACCGTCTTTAGCAAGGTTGGTTCGAATGGAACGGTTAAGTACCATTTCTATGCCTTGTAGTTTTTTATCGTTATCCAATTTCGCAAAGTTCACCACATCCACTTCACTTAATTGAATTTTTTCTTCCGATTGGTAAACTGTCACCGTGTCATCGATGGTTTTCCAGACGCGGTCTTTTAGCGGAACCCAGCTTGTTTTATCGTCTTTTGTTACGGTGATGAAGTTTTCCATAACATAAACATTGATCACCCCAGGTTTTTCAAATAACGCTGCTGCCATTTTATCGTCTTTAGCTTCCTGCTTGTTGCTAAAGGAAACATTCCCGTGGTCGAGAATCACCGCGTTGATAACAAATTGCAAGGCGTTCGGATTCGGAGTCTCTCGGGTACGCACCACTTTCAAAGCCTTTTTCAAATTAGGCTGTGCTTTAGGCTTAGGCTTCGGTTTTGCCGTGGTTTTTTCGTTTAATTTTGCCTGAATGGCTAGGACTTCACTGATCTTCACAACAAACTCGTTTAAAATTTAAATTATGAAATATACTAATACATTCTTTTATGATTTCCAACTACTGGACAAGATGTTTAGCAATATTTTCATTCTGCACGGGAGGGAATCTCAGTCGCCGAGACAGAAATAACTCTCCTGCCTCTTAAGGCCTGCCTACCTTCATTACCGACAAACAGGGCCAACCCTATAAGAATCACTGCTGTTGATCCTAGAAACAGGTTTGGCTGAGGTACCGTAAAAAAACAATAGGCCTGCCAACCCAAGGCCCCAATGGTTGTAATGACCATGAAAATTGCAGGATAAAGAACATATTTAGTTGGTTTTTTAACAGCCATCAGCCAAGTAGCTACAACGAACAATGCTACAGCTGCAATTAGTTGGTTGGTCGCTCCAAAGATAGGCCATATTTTTTGCCATCCATCTGTGGCACCAATCAAGTATGCAGCAAACACCACTGTAATCGTCACAACATATTTATTTTTGAAAACGAACACTTTGTCACCCAATGATTCCTGAACCAGAAAACGAGTGATTCGCACTGCAGTATCAAGCGTCGTTAGCACAAAAGTGTTCAAAGCCAGAACCGCGATCATGGATGCGAACGTAAAACTTAAAAAAGGCAACATTTGGTGAACTATGTTTCCAAATCCATTTCCGAAAGCGAGAATCCATCCACCTGACTGTAGCGTTTCCCGGAAACCGAGTTGAGTCATGTCAATTCCACTTCCCTGAGGTGCCACCCAATATAGCCCTCCTCCTAATAACAATACTGTGACAACAGCAACAACTCCCTCAGTGAGCATGCCACCGTAACTGATGGCCTTTCCCTGCATTTCATTGGCTAATTGTTTAGATGTCGTCCCTCCAGCTACAAGGGAGTGGAATCCGGAAACCGCACCACAAGCAACCAAAACAAACAACATAGGCCAAACCGGCCCTTGCTCTTCCGACATTGCACCTCTCCATGCAGGAGTATTTAGTTCGGGACCAACCCACAGTAACCCGAGGATCGCGAGAGCCATGGAACCAAAAAGAATATACGTAGAAAGATAATCACGTGGTTGCAACAAAATTTGTACAGGCAAAATAGAAGCGATTCCCGCATAAATCATCAGTATTACAAACCAGAAGATTAAGGGCGAGAGCCCCATCACACCATCTTCTGGAAGAGATAAGGGAGTTTGGAATCCGATATAAATATTTAGAATGACGGTCAACACGGCTATCCACGAGGCTATTTTTAAATTGAAATTCTTTTTATAGATACACCAGCCAAGTATCACTGAAACAGGTATGATCGCAAAAGTGGGAAACACCATTTCTGGTTGCGCAATTAAAGTTTTTGCCGCAACCACTCCGAACACGGCAATTACCAATAACATCGCCAACACCAAAAAGATAGCGAACACCGCCTTGGCTCGATATCCCATTGTGCTCTCGGCAATATCAGCAATCGAACTGCCGCGATTACGAACAGAAACCATCAATGTCAGATAATCGTGCACAGCACCAATAAAAACATTACCGAGCAAAATCCAAACTAAAGTGATCGCCCAGCCAAAATGATGCATAGCAATAATGGGCCCAATGACGGGTCCCGCCCCTGCTATCGAAGCAAAATTATGACCAAAAAGTACCAAAGGTTTGCTGGGCACATAATCGACACCGTCATTTTGCTCCAAGGCTGGTGTGACTCGCTTAAGATCGGGATGGATCAATTCACTGTCCAACCTTCCCGCATAAAAACGGTAGCCTATGAAATAGAAAAACAGACAAGCAAATAATAGTATTGCAATGGTCAGCATAAACAGCATCCCAAATATGAATTAAAAAATACCTTCAATATTATACTCGCTTGATCGCAGGCTATCAGCGTATATTTGGAGGAAGCTTTATCAAGAGTCTGTGAATAATGGCCCGAGTTGGATGGTCTCCTCACGATCGGGGCCAGTTGAAATTACAAGGAAAGGAGTTTCCAATAAATCACTAAGGTGTTTAACATAGTTTCTAGCTTTTTCTGGTAGCTTATCAAAATCTCGAATCCCTGCAGTTTTTTCCATCCAACCTTCATACTCTGTGTAGACCGGTTCGCAATTTTCAAGAATTTTGGGGTCAGCGGGCATATCCGAATAAACTTTGCCTTCAAATTTATATCCTGTACAAACTTTTATGGTTTTGAATCCATCCAATACATCAATTTTCGTCAAGATTAAAGCATCAATCCCATTGAGCTGGATGGCATACCGCGCGACCACTGCATCAAACCATCCACAACGTCTAGGTCTTCCCGTCGTTGCACCAAATTCATGCCCCACATCTCCAAGTTGCACACCATCTTTATCAAACAACTCAGTCGGAAAAGGCCCTTCACCAACACGCGTGGTGTAAGCTTTTACAACACCTAGGACTCGATCAATTTTTGTTGGTGGAATACCAAGACCCGTACATACTCCCCCAGCTGATGAATTGGAAGAAGTCACAAAGGGATAAGTTCCGTGATCTACATCCAACATGGTACCTTGCGCCCCTTCACAGAGAATTTTTTTATTCTGGGAGACCAGTTTACTCATCAACACATGTGTATCTGAAAGATATTTAAGAATGACCTCACGGAAAACCATTAAATCTGCATAGAGTGCATCCAGTTCCAATAAATGCTGCCCGTAAAGGCTCTTTAGCACTTGGCTTTTTTCTTCATAATTTGCTTCAAAGCGGCTTCGAAGATATTTTTCATCTCTCAAATCACAAGTCCGAATACCTGTTCGCGCAATCTTATCCGCATAGGAAGGTCCGATACCGCGTCCCGTTGTACCAATTTTTTGAAATTTCCCATTGTCCTTTTCACGGCCTTGATCACTGACTCCGTGATAAGGCATGATGATATTGGCACGGTCACTGATGACCAGTCTACCTTCAAGCTTGATATTGACCGCCTCCAACTGTTGCATTTCATCTGCTAATGCCTTTGGATCAACAACAACACCGTTACCAATCACACAAAGTTTATCTTTATGAAAAATTCCTGAAGGAATAAGATGCAGAACAAATTCTTTCTCGTCAAAACAAATGGTGTGTCCGGCATTGTGGCCTCCCTGATAACGGGCCACCGCATCTACATTTTCAGCAAATAAGTCGATGATCTTACCTTTACCTTCATCTCCCCACTGCAATCCCACAACAACTGCAACCGGCATATATTACTCCAAAAAATTTACAAGAATCCGTTAACTTTGAGGCCAGCCCGGTATTATGCTCACCCTCCCCCCCCGTTGTCAAGACACTACTGTGGTAAGCAACAGGCCAAAATAAACTTATTGAATCAATTATCTTTATACTTATAAAAATGGGCTTAAATATATGTTTATTTTGGAAGAGAGGTGTTTTTGTAAAATAATTCTGATCTATTTCTTCTGGATGTAGCCCGGTTAGTGCCGAAATTTTTTGAGGAAGGATTTAATAGTGTCTATTTTTACTATCGGCCCGAGGTCGATACCAGGACAAAACCCGCCGACCAGTTTCCACATAATTTTGGAATCCATATTCTCACGCCAGAAAGGATAAGACTGACATTGTTTGGGTTTCACATCATGAATACCGCATCCTTTATCCGTTAGAAAACTACAGGGTGCTCCATCTTCTCCAACCTCCAGAATCCATTCCCCATCATCTCTGGTGAGAAAGGTCTTCTTTAATTCTGATGGTGAAATGCCAAGATAATTTGCCGCATTCCGTATATCTTTAGGATCAAAATAAATGATGCCAGGTTTCAAACAACATTTAAAGCAATCGGGCTGACATTCAAAACGCAACGGTTCTTTTTCCCACCATTTTGGCATCTAGGAACACCTTTGCTGATTTGGGTGCTAAAAAATTACCAAGTCATCTCGGTGAATCACTTCTTCGTAAAATGACTCGCCGATCAATTTTTTGATAACAGAGGTTTTCATTCCCTTAATCTGCTGCAAATCGCGGGAATTATAATTGACAAGCCCTCGACCGATTTCCTTACCCTCTCCATCGAGAATCTTTACCGCTTTGCCAAATTCAAATTCACCTTTAATTTTTATCAGTCCGGCTGGGAGCAAGCTTTTACCTCTTTCAATAAGAGCTTTACGGGCACCCTCATCGACAACAAGGGTACCTGCAGGCTTAAGAGTGTGAGCGATCCAATGTTTACGGTCACGAATCTTCCCTTTACCCGACCAAAACAAAGTACCAACGTCCTTTCCCGAAAAAATATTTTCCAAAACCTTCTCATCCAGTCCATTCACAACTAAAGCAGGAATGCCAAAGCTCATGGTCTTTTTTGCTGCGAGCACCTTAGTATACATCCCTCCAACTGTTAGCCGATTGTTACTTTTTCCTGCTGTACGCTCAATCACTTCACTAACACGTGCAACATGAGAAATTAACTCCGCCTTTTCACCTGTATTCTTCACAGAAGGGTCCCGGTTATAAAGTCCTTCGACATCTGAAAGAATTATCAAGAGTTGTGCATCCACCAAACAGGCAACCGTGGCTGAAAGCGTGTCGTTATCGCCAATCTTGATCTCTTCTACCGTAACAGAATCGTTTTCATTTATAATTGGAATTACATCACGTTCTAATAGAGCTTCTATCGTATGTTTTGCATTCAAATAGCGGCGGCGGTTGCCCAAGTCATCATGGCTCAACAAAATCTGCGCCACCTTTATATTCTTTTTTTCAAAAGCCTTTTCATAAGTGTGCATGAGAAAGCTCTGACCAATAGCAGCACACGCCTGTTTTTCTGGAATTGAAAGATCGACCCGGCTCAAACCCAACCTTGCGCGGCCTGCCATAACAGCACCAGAAGATACCAACACAACATCGTAACCCTTGTCTTGAATCAGCTTTATCTGACGAGCATAATGCCTCACCCAGTCTTTGCTTAATCCACACTCTAATGACGATTGTTTTTTATCCCTATTAGAGATAACACTGCTGCCAATTTTAATCACCACACGTTTTATATTTTTTAAAATATCTTGTCGAATCATGCTTAAAATATATAAGTTTAAAAATAATCCTCTTTAAAAATAACGATTTGATTTTCTGCAAAAGCTGGGGAAGCAAACCAGAGATACATTAAATATGGAAGCGTTTTATTCAATATATCAGAAAATCCTTCAATGAAGTTTTTCTTGGCCCCATTGTTTCACAGCGACAATAACAAATCAAAGAGGTTTTACTGAAAAATAAATGTTAGACTGATTTGTGTATTTATATAACCTTAAGAAAGTTGAATGAACTACAAAACAGTATTTATTGTCGATCCGGTGCGCAGTGAGCGCATACAAATGGCGAAATTTCTCAGCGAAGAAATTATTACCGTTATGACTTTTGTTTCGATAAAAGATTGCTTTAAACGTCCCGATTTAATAAATTGCGACCTAATCGTTTTCGTACTCCGAAAAGATAAAAACGAAATCAAACATTTATTCAATATAAAAAAGAAATATCGCCAGATTCCTATCATCCTTCTTTTGAGTAATGATTTTTCAGACATAAACCTAACAGAAATATCCGAAAACGGTTTCGCTTTTCCCTATAAGGCGCTAAACTTTGAAAAGGTACGGGAAATTATGCTAGGGCACCTGGCTCCTGACGGTTTGCCCGCCCGAACACAAGTTCCTCACCCCGTTCCCATAACAGATGAAGTCCAGGCCGCATTATCACCGAGGTCCGAATGAACTTATCACCTAAACTTACTCGCCCCATTGCTGTTGGTCCTTGTTCTATAGGAGGTCAAAACCCCATGGTTCTCATTGGAGGTCCTTGTGTAATTGAGTCTGAAAAAAATGTAATGGGTATTGCCGAAAAATTAAAACGCATTACAAGTGATAAGGGCGTGCCATTTATTTTCAAAGCGTCTTACGACAAAGCCAATCGCACTTCTATAAAATCGTACCGAGGGCCCCGACTGGAGAATGGATTAAAGATACTACACAAAATAAAAGCCGAACTGGATCTACCCATTTTATCCGACGTTCATAAAGAGGAAGAGGTTGAACCCGCAGCAGAAATTTTAGACATTATACAGATTCCTGCGTTCCTATGCCGACAAACTGACCTGCTAGTAAAAGCAGCTCAAACCGGCAAACCTATCAATGTTAAAAAGGGTCAATTTCTAGCACCTTGGGACATGAAAAACGTTGTCGTAAAACTTGAAGAAAGTGGCAACAATAATATTCTTCTCACCGAGCGCGGAGCTACTTTCGGTTATAACAATCTTGTGGTCGATATGCGTTCTCTCGTATTGATGCGCGACTACGGTTATCCTGTGGTGTTCGATGCAACACATAGTCTACAACAACCAGGTGGACAAGGCACTAAAAGTGGTGGTCAAAGTGAGATGATCCCCGACCTTGCCCGTGGAGCCGTTGCCGTGGGTTGCGATGCTTTGTTCATGGAAATCCATCCCGATCCTAGCAAAGCACCGTCGGACGGTCCAAATATGTTAAAACTGGATCTGGTATCGGATCTTCTTGAGCAA
>CAZMBO010000010.1:7380-21791 GCA_964564655.1 uncultured Nitrospina sp.
GTCGGACGGTCCAAATATGTTAAAACTGGATCTGGTATCGGATCTTCTTGAGCAATTGGTATTACTTGATCAAGTCGTGAAAGGTAAAACCAAGTTTTAATCAAGTTGGCCAAGCATTGAAACATATCCCTAGTATACTAATTGTTATTAATAGGGAGTCTAAGTCGAAACTAATCTGGATATAAAATCGGTTAAATTTTGGGTAGCAATTTGTGTATTAGAACGGAGGGAAAATACATTTTTGAGGGACTTAGGGTGTGTTAACACATACCAACCTGCTCTTAATTTAGATATCTCTCCATCGCTACCAAGAAAGCTTGAAGAATCAATCAGTTCATGGTTCACCGCATCAGAAATTCCCCGGATGGAAATAAATGGAATTTTATTTGCACAAGTAAGTAGCGCTATTTCAAGGGTTTCCATTTCCACGGCTTCCGCCCCAAACTCATTTCTAAGTTCTTTTTTTGCCTCTGGAGTATGAACAACCATATCAACGGTAATAAGCCTTCCTACCTTTAATTTAAAATTTTCTGGAGGTTGAGTATTTTTTGCTAATTCCAACCATTTTAGATTTTTCGGATCACCCATCTCAAAAGACTTCGAATCACTCTCTGAGCTCAATATAGTACTGGCGACAAACAAATCCCCCACATTCAACCCTTCGGTTAAAGCGCCAGCATAACCCATGCTGATAATAACTTCTGGGTTAAATTTATTAATGACTTGATGGGTTGTATTTTGGGCTCTTTTCCTCCCAACACCTGTGCGAACGAGGACAATATTTTTGCCGTGCCATTTGCCAAACCAGGCTTCAGATTTATCCAGACGCACCCGACCAGAAATATTGATCTCCCGCTTGATACCGGCGATTTCTTCAGAAACAGCTCCTAATATGGCTATGGTTTTGTTCATAGTGAAAAGTATACAACTCTTTCAATACAGATTCCTACTGAGGAACCCATTTTATAATGCGGTAAAAATTTTACTACCTTATTAGATTCTGCCAACTTAGTATGCTAAGGTTCCCCTCCTTTAATAATACGGGTTCCTAATAAAAAATGGCAAAGCGCAAACTTAATATCCCTGTGAAAAAGGGGGATCGGCTAGAGTTGGATGTTGAAACTCTGGCTTCCAGCGGTGATGGGCTCTGTCGTCATAGCGGATATACCCTCTTCACCCCAGGTGGTCTTCCCGGTGATCGCATCAGAGGAAAGGTGATTAAAACCACTCCCCGCTTCGGAGTAGTAGATGTTTTTGAGAGAATGCAATTATCCAAAGACCGGGTCGATCCACCCTGCCCAGTTTTTTATAAATGTGGCGGATGTAAATTTCAGGATCTCAGTTATGAAAAACAGCTCGAATTTAAAATTCAAGTCGTACGGGATAGCATCAATCGAATTGGCGGAATCAAATTATCAAAAAAACTTGAAGCCTTCGCTGCAGAACAACAATATCATTACCGCAATAAAGGTAGTTTTGCGGTACAGGGAAAAACCAGCGACCCAAAAATCGGATTCTATTCCGAAGGTTCACATAATGTTGCCGACTCCCCTTTTTGCGATATTCTTTTAGAACCCATCAACAAAACCAAGGAATGGCTACGACACCTCTTAAAGAAAAATCAAATATCCATTTACCATGAGGAGCATCATCGAGGTCTTCTGAGAGGACTGGTCATCCGACATTCGGAGTCCACCGGTGAAACCCTTGTTGGACTGGTCACCAATGAAGGCGGATTCCCGCGAAGTTTTCTGGCAGAACTCACCAAAGAGAATGAATTAAAAAACCTAGGCATTGTGGGTCTCATTCAAAATATTAACCCACAACCCACCAATGTAATCCTAGGAAATAAAAACAAAATTCTATGGGGAAAAAAAAGGCTTACAGACAAGCTTGCTAATTTAAGCTTTCACCTTTCTCTAGGATCATTTTTTCAAATTCATTCCGCGCAAACTTTAACCTTGTACAATCTAATCCATAGTTGGGTGGAAAATGCTCAAGAAAAAACCATTGTAGACGCCTACAGTGGTTCCGGAGGCATAGCCCTTTGGCTGGCAGCAAAAGGAAAGAAGTTGATCGCCATTGAACAATTTGAACCGGCCATGGAAGACGCTCGCCTGAGCGCGGAAACTAATGGAATTAGCAATTGCCAGTTTCTGACAGGGAGCGCGGAAGAACTTGTACCTAGAGTTGCATCTGAGGAAAAAGTTCATACTTTTATAATTGATCCGCCCCGCAAAGGGTGCTCAGAGTCGGTTCTTAAAACACTAATCAAATCGAAGCCGGAACAAATAATTTATATATCCTGTAATCCATCCACTCTCGCCCGTGATCTAGAAAGGCTCGAGGGCTATCATATCCATGATCTTCGTATAGTCGATATGTTCCCGCAAACCCAGCATATAGAAACTGCCGTCCTGCTTCGCCCTAATCCCACCCGCTAAGATGGAAATCAATGGTTTTGCTGAAAGATAAATTGCCAACCACTCGGCGGACTAGAAGTGGGCGTGTTTAGGTGTGCGAGGGAAAGGGATTACATCACGGATATTTTCCATGCCCGTTACAAACTGCACCAAGCGTTCAAACCCCAATCCAAAGCCGGAATGTGGTGCCGTGCCGAACCTTCTTAGATCAAGGTACCACCAGTAATGTTCAGGATCTAGATTAGCTTCTTTCATACGTTTTAACAAAACATCGTGATTTTCTTCGCGCTGACTACCACCAATTATCTCACCTAATTTTGGGAGTAATACATCCATCGCTCGGACCGTTTTACCATCTTCATTCAGTTTCATATAAAATGATTTTATTTTTTCTGGGTAATTAAAAACGATAATTGGTTTTTTGAACAACTTTTCACTGAGATATCTTTCATGTTCTGCCTGCAAAGCACATCCCCATTCAACCGGGTAAGTGAAACTCTCTTTGGATTTTTCTAAACAATGGATCGCATCGGTGTAAGTCAATCGTTCAAACTGATTATCAATAATATGCTGTAAAGTTTCAAGAATGGTTTTATCAATACGCTGATTAAAAAATTCCATATCCTCAGAGCAATTCTCAAGAACATCTGCCAAAAGATATTTAATAAACTCTTCGGCAAGATCCATATCATCATCCAAATCATAAAATGCCATTTCTGGTTCTACCATCCAAAATTCAGAAAGATGGCGACTTGTATTCGAGTTTTCAGCGCGGAAAGTGGGGCCAAAAGTATAAATTTCTGAAAGAGCCAAAGCATAAACTTCCCCTTCCAACTGCCCACTTACGGTCAGAGAAGTTTTTTCACCAAAAAAGTCTTGCGAGTAATCAATTTTTCCATCCACTTTTGGAGGATTGGTGAGATCAAGAGTGGTAACTTGAAACATTTCTCCAGCTCCTTCGCAATCGCTGGTAGTTACAATGGGGGTATTCAGATAAACAAAACCACGGTCGTTGAAAAACTGATGAATAGCATAAGCCAATCGGCTGCGCACTCGCATTACCGAACCAAAGGTATTCGTTCGTGGACGAAGATGAGCGATCTCGCGTAAGTATTCAAACGAATGGCGTTTTTTCTGCAAAGGGTAAGCCTCAGCATCTGCCTCACCGTAAACTTCGATGGTTGCGGTCTGAATTTCCATCTTTTGCCCTTTACCTTCAGAAGAAACAAGTTTTCCATTAATTGCCAAACTACTTCCAGTCGTGATCTGCTTATCTAGTTTCGAGAATTCTTTCAGCGAATGTTCAACAATAACTTGAATGTTAGCCAGGCAAGACCCATCATTAATTTCGATAAAAGAAAACCCTCCTTTAGAATCACGACGGGTTCGCACCCAACCTTTCACCAAAACTTCTTCCTGCTCTTCTTTGCTATTCAATAATTCTTTTATCTTTGTTCGTTTCATAAAATGGTTTCCTAAAACTCACCGATTGCAAATCAATCCACTTCTCATTGACAATAAAGTGGATTTCAGATACTTTAGTTTAGAAACAACCCGGCAGTTAGCACTAATTTTTTTCTTTTTGGGAAAACCTACACCTTATATTTTATTCCGTGTTTATTCTAGGAAATTTACTACAAGCCACAGCCCAAATTCTAAATATTATTCTACAGCTTTATATGTGGGTCATTATTATTCGCGCGTTACTATCTTGGGTAAACCCAGATCCCTATAATCCCATTGTTCAATTCTTATACAGTATAACAGAACCCGTTCTTTATCGAATCCGGCAACTGATACCCATGTCAGGAGTTGGAATTGACTTCTCACCCATTATTGTCCTATTAGCAATCGTGTTTTTGCAAGGGTTCTTAGTGGAATCCCTCGCCGCACTCGGGGCAAGCTTACAATAACCAGCCATGCGTTTGAGCTATCTTGACATTCTGGAACAATGCTTTCATGACAAGTTCCGTGGTTACAACAAACAAGAGGTTGATACCTTCCTCCGCCTGATCGCCGATGATTTCAAGTCTATGGTCGAAGAAATCAAAGATAAGGATTACGAAATAAAAAGTTTACGCTCCGCTCTGAAATCCCGGCCTGCAGAAATAGATACAGGTATCGCACCAAAAATAGAAAAAGAGCTCACCCACCTAAGAAAACAAATTGCAGAAAAAGATCTATTGATTAAAAATATGCAACTGGCTCAGGGCCAACATGAAGATAAAGACAAACTTTTCTCTAAAATCACACCAGAGATACTCAAGAAAAAAGCAAGAAAGATCGTCAGCGCCGCAAAAAATCAAGCAGAGGAACATCGTAAAGAATCGATGAAAGAACTAGAACAGTTGATACAGGATATTGAAGAATTAAAAAAACAAAAATCAACCCTGATGAAAAACATTAAATCCACAGCTACTGAACATTTGAATAAAATTAAGGCAGGATTGCCAAACAGCCGCACTTGAAATGTGGATTAATCCCTGTAAAAATGGAATCCGCTTATCTGCCATAATACAACCTCGGTCATCGAATAATAAAGTAACAGGGATATATAATAATGCTTTAAAAATTCACTTGACCTCTCCCCCTGTCGATGGTGCAGCCAATAAAGCATGTATCCGTTTTTTTTCCAAAATGCTAGGAATCAGTCCTTCAGAAATCAGCATTGTTCAAGGATTTAATAGCAGAAATAAAACTATAGAAGTAATCGGCCTCACAGAAAAGCAGTTCCGAGAAATTTTAAAAACCAAAATTCTTTACTAATAAACCAACCCATATGATCAAAACTATTGAATATATAGACGGAGTCGTTCGCATGATCGACCAAACACGATTGCCCGTAGAAAAACAATTCGTCGATTGCCGTACCATCGAAGAAGTTGGGCATGCTATCAAAACCATGGTTATTCGTGGGGCCCCTGCAATCGGCGTTGCGGCCGCAATGGGGGCAAGTCTTGGTGCAGATTCCATAGAAGCTTCCAGCTTTGAAGATTTTTATCACGCATTCGAAGAGAAATGTGATCGTCTTGGACAATCTCGGCCCACCGCAGTGAACCTTGCTTGGGCCATCAGCCGAATGAAGCAGACTGCACAAAGAAATAAATCTCTTCCCATTACCAAATTAAAATCCCGATTAAAAGAAGAAGCGCTTACCATTTTAACCGAAGACATAACCACCAACCAGGCAATGGGCCAGCACGGACAAACCCTTATTAAAGACGGCAACGTGGTCTTAACTCACTGCAATGCAGGAGCCTTAGCTACTGCAGGATTCGGCACCGCACTGGGGGTTGTTCGTGCCGCAGCAAACGCTGGAAAAAATATCAGGGTTCTGGCAAATGAAACACGCCCCTTTTTACAAGGAGCACGATTGACCACTTGGGAGTTAAAAGAAGATGGCATTCCGGTAAAGCTAATCACCGATAATATGTGCGGATTTTTTATGAACAAGCAAGAAGTTGATCTGGTCGTGGTCGGCGCCGACCGTATTGCCGCTAATGGGGATGTTGCAAACAAGATAGGGACCTATATGGTGGCTGTCCTTGCCAAGGAAAACAATATTCCTTTCTATGTAGCTGCGCCTGTTTCCACCCTCGACCTTTCCATTGCATCAGGAAAGGGGATCCCTATTGAAGAACGTTCCTCCGAAGAAGTAACCAACATCAATCAGAAACGAATCTCTCCAGAAGGAATAGAAGCGAAACATCCCGCTTTCGATATCACATATAATCATCTAATTTCTGCAATCATCACAGAAAACGGTATTGCTTACCCTCCCTTTACTGAATCCCTAAAGGCTCTCGCCAACCAAAAATGAAAGCAATGATTTTAGCGGCGGGCTTTGGCACACGCCTCAAACCTTTGACAGATGAGCTTCCCAAGCCTTTATTTCCCGTTCTCAACCGCCCTATTCTAGAACACGCTATACATTTTCTTAGCACACATGGTATCAGGGAAATCGCGATAAACCTTCATCATAAATCTGAGAAGATCATCGATTATTTTGGTGACGGAAAAGATTTCGGAGTAAATCTACATTTTTCTAAAGAAGAAAGAATTTTGGGTACCGCTGGTGGAATTAAAAAACTTCAACCCTTTTTTAAAAACGAAACGTTTCTGGTAATCAATAGCGATGTTCTCGCTGATGTAGATTTAAATAATGTTTTGAAATTCCACAAAGAAAAAAAATCCAAACTGACTCTCGTGGTTCGGCAGGATCCCAATGCAGAGAAATATGATTCTATCCAAAGGGTGGAAGAAGGACGCATTGTTCATTTTCTTGGCCACTCGATTAAAAATTCAGAACCCATCACTCAGGTTATGTTCACAGGCATTCAAATAATGGAACCCGAGATCTTTTCCCGTATTCCAGAAAATAAATTCTGCGGTACTGTTGAAGATGTTTTTCCAGGAATGATTCAGGATGAGCTCCCCGTATACAGTTTTCTGCACAAAGGGTATTGGATAGACATGGGGACAAGCGAAACCTATATCCAAGCACAGATGGATGCACTCGATGGGAAAATACCCTTAAAAATTTCGTCATCCAAAAATCCCGAAGGGGCCCTTGTCGTGCCCCCGGTTCATATCGGTAAGGGCTGTGAAATATCCCAAGACGCACAAGTTGGACCTTATACGGTACTGGGAGATGGATGCCGTATACGGCCTGGCGCAGTGGTGAAAAATTCGATCCTCTGGTCAAAAGTCACTGTTGGTGAAGGCTTGACCGTACAAAACAGTATCCTAGGCGAAGGAGTTGCGATCAACAAAAATGTAAATAATAATTCGCTTGCACCTGAGACTTAACCCGTGCCCTCCTTGCTATAACACCGGACGAACTTTAAGCTAGATCAATTCGTGATTGCTCAAAGTCATGGTAGAAACTGAAATCGTGCCCTCTTCACAATTTATAATTCGACGCATTTTAGGAAGATCGGCTTCGCCCACCCGCGTGTACTCATCCGTATAACTTTCCACATCCTTTAATCCTTTGGTTTCAGGGTTGAAGTAGAAAACCGAGTATTTTCTCGTAAGAAATTTCCCATCTTGATTTTTTTTACTTTCCTCAATATTTATCGAGAAAGAAAAACGGGGTGACTGCCGATTGATTTGCTGGATTCGTCCATCCTTGATGCGATAGAACGAACTCATGCCATCTCCACCCATAACGAGTTTGCGCCCTAGGGGATGCGAGCCATCATCACCAAATATCAGTTTATATTTTCCATCCGACTCTTCAAAAGATCGGGGTCCACGATGCATAGCAATCGATGACAGGTTTTCGTTTAGAAAACTTTCCGCTTTTTCTTCAACATCGCTAATTTTAATATCTTTTGGCCCTTTAACTGTTACCTTGCCTCTTTGTTCTTCCCCATTGATATTTGCAACCACGTCTGCAGTGAAACCTTTAAAACCAGCTGGCCACCTTGCAGTGTTGGAGAAAACCTCCCGCATTGCATCACGTGCCTCAGCATCATCTTCGAGCGTGGTTTCCACATCTTTTTCTTTGGTATAGGTTGCCATCCATAATCTCCTTAAAACAATAAGAGCCCGCCTAATATTTCGGCAGGCTTTTTAGTTATAGAAAAGTTGTATTACTAGTGAATTTATTATACCTTATTTTACCGCCACGCTGATATCAAGAATTCCAGCTTTCTGTAAAAGGCCCATAACCTCAACAACTTCACCATAAGGAAGAATCTTGTCAGCACGAATTACTGCAGTTTGCTTTTTGTTTTTAACATCAAGTTTGCCTAAGGCCTGCTCCAGCCCTAGTATGTTGGTCCTTTTTCCCGCAAGAAAAATTTGTTTATCCTTCGACATTTCAATTTCAAGGGTTTTTAGCTCTTCATCAATAACAGAAGACTTGGATGTAGGCAGGTTGATCTCCATATGGCGACTAAATTCCACAAAAACTGTAGACACCATAAAAAAGATGATGAGTAAAAATACAACATCAATCAATGGCGTCATCTCCATTGCAAAACTCTCTTCATCTTCTCTTCTAAATCGCAAGCTAGCTCCCGAGTTTTAGATTTTTTCTGTTGTTATTCAAACCCAGAAGTTACTTTTTGGGCTTGCCCGAACTTTTTTCCTTAACAAAACCATCATAAGAAAGCTCTTCAACTAGTTGAATGGCCACTTCTTCCATTTCAAAAACATAACGATCAATCTTACCGCGAAAATAATGATACAAAACTAGTGCCGGTATACCGACCAACATTCCCGCTGCTGTAGTAATGAGTGCCTCAGAAATACCGCTTGCGACCAAACCCGGGTTACCCGTTCCGCTCAGCGATATCACATTAAAAGCCTTAATCATTCCAATAACTGTTCCCAGTAATCCCATCATAGGAGTAATATTCGCAATTGCCCCTAATACACGAAGATTAGAGTTCATTAAAGATGCTTCATGTTGTCCACCAGCTTCAATTGCCCGTTCAATCTCATCCAACTTTCCCCCAAACCTCAACAACCCCATTTTCAAAATTCGCGAAAGGGAGTTATCATAGGAATTACAAAGGTGAAGTGTTTTCTGAATATTTTTCCAATCCCATTGGCTACGTACATCTTTAAGAAAATTAGGGCTAATTATATTGTTTCTTCTAAGACTATAGCCTCTTTCGATAGCAATACCCAGCATGAGCACAGAACTAAAAAGGATAGGATACATCATCGCTCCCCCCTTTTCGAACAGTGACAATAATTGCCACTGTCCCACAGAAGAAGAGTCCGCTGCAAGGACCTTCGAGGGTAATATGAAAAAACCCATACAGAGGGAATACGAACAAACTTTTAGGGAACGAAACATTTATTTTTTTTAAATTTTAGAAAGTGGCTGGATTTTGAATGATCCTTCCCAGAAACGCTATCGTTATCAATCTACCCCTTTGCTCAAGGAAAAATTGATTTAATTTTCAAAGCTCAATATAACTTTTATAGCACGAAAAATTCTCAATTAGCAAGAAACAAGCCCTCCTTGGAGAGGATTTACTACTTAAATATTGGGAAAGATTAAACTCTTTAAACATAGAGGCTTTTACTATATATTTGGTTATTATCTAAACTTTTAAAAAGAAATAATGCTCCGAACATACCTCAAACCTACCCCCATAATTATTTTACTTTTATCATTTTCCTTTATTCTCAGTTGCTCCACGACTAAAGATAAAAAGCCCAACTCTCCATCTAAATTATTACGGGAGGCAAAACGCTTTTATAAAGCAGAAGATGCATTAAGAGCAAAAGATAATATTAATATGATTATGGAAGATTTTCCTGATAGTAAGGAGCGGGTCGCCGGGCTAATGTTACTTGCGGATGTCCACTATAGAGAAGAAGAATATGAAGAAGCTAAATTTCAATACCAGAAATTTACCGAACTTTATCCAGCCCATAAGTATGTGGACCGCGCCCATTTCTATAAAGCCATGTCCAATTTCAAACTCTCTGATCTAGCATCAAGAGATTTAACTCCTGTCAATTCAGCATTAGAGGGATTCAATAACTTCATCAACGAGTTCCCTGACAGCACGTATAAGGTTCAGGCGCAAAAAATAGCCCACCAATGTCTAGACATTCTGGCTCAGAATATTTTTGAAATTGGGAAATTTTACTTTCGCACAGGATCGTATCAGTCTGCAATCATTCGTCTAAAAAGTTTGATGGTCGAATATCCCACCCATTCTTATATTGCGGAAGCACAGTTTCTTTTAGCAGAGTCCTATTTCCACGAACAAAATTACATTAAAGCGCGCGCTCACTACAAGATAGTTTTGCAGAAATATCCAAGAACGGAATTTGCTCAACAGGCACGGATAAAATTAAAAAGGCTTAGAAAGCTATAACCGCTATGGTTAAGAATCCACCAAAAAAAAATAATTCCGCAAGCAGCAGTTCACACGACCCTCTCCACCAATATATGAAGGAGATCAGCGAAATAAGACTCCTTTCCAGAGATGAAGAAATAAAAATTGCCAAAGCCATTAAACAGGGAGATCCAAAGGCCATTCAGGAAATGGTTCGTAGAAACCTTAAATATGTTGTCACTGTTGCCAACAAATATCGAGGGTTTGGCATGTCACTGCAAGACTTGATCGAAGAAGGTAATATCGGTTTGATTCAGGCCGCTAAGCGCTTCGATGTATCCAGAAACGTAAAGTTCATCACCTATGCGGTTTGGTGGATTAAACAGGCAATTATGCATTCCCTTGCAGAACAGTCTGGCACGGTCAAACTACCGGTGAAACAAGCGGGAAAAATCTCCAGATTCAATAAAAAAAGTCAACAAATGTGCCAAGATATGGAACGCGAACCGACACAATCCGAAGTGGCAAAAAGTTTAGGCTACGACGATGAAGAAATTAATTCCATTATGCGTGCCTATCGCGCTCATCTTTCTCTCGACACACCGCTTAAAAATGATGACCACACCCCTTATCTCGATCTCTTAGAAAATCAAGACCTCATTCCCTATGACGATCAAATTATGAAAAAATCATTGAATGAAAAAGTCGATCAAATGTTGGAAGACCTTTCTGAGCGAGAAGCCACAATTCTTAAGATGCGGTTCGGATTTTTCGGCGAAGTCAAAACATTGGAAGACATCGGGCAAAAAATTGGCCTCTCACGTGAGCGCGTACGTCAAATTGAAAAACGTGCTAAGGAGCGACTAAAATCCAAACTGCAAAACGAAGCATGGGTCAATAAGGATGAGTAAACGAAAATGTTTGTAGAAATTTTTATACTCTGTCTGCTTGCTTACCTATGTGGTTCGATTCCATTTGGTATGCTTCTTGCCAAGACACAAAACATCGATATCCGTGAGCATGGCAGTGGTAATATAGGAGCTACCAACGTTACGCGCATAATGGGCAAAAAAGCAGGGTTCATTACCCTGATTGGGGATGTACTAAAAGGATGGGCAATTGTTTTTCTTGCAAGTCAGTGGTTCGAGAAACCCATCTTTATTGCTTTGGCCGGATTTATGGTTTTTTTTGGACACCTTTATTCCATTTTTCTCAGATTTAAAGGTGGTAAGGGCGTTGCAACTGGTTTAGGAGTTTTCAGTTTTATTATGCCCCTGCCCACCCTGTTTTCCTTAGGGGTTTTCGTTTTAAGCCTTAAAGTTTCAGGTTATGTCTCGCTGAGTTCGATTTTAGCAGCCATCTCCTTACCCATCCTGGGAATCTTTTTTAAAATACCGCTACCCTATATCTATCTGGCAAGCATTGTTGTTTTGTTCACTCTGCAAAAGCATCACGAAAATATAATCCGTATCGTCCAGGGAACTGAAGCGAAGTTTTTGAAAAAATAGGATTTGACAATCTAAATTGAGGAAATATAATTGGTTGCTTGGGAACTCCGAATATTCCTGAAAATCTGAAAGAGCGCGGGAGTAACTCAGTGGTAGAGTGCAACCTTGCCAAGGTTGAAGTCGAGGGTTCGAACCCCTTCTCCCGCTCCATTTTCATCGTTTTATCTAGAGCGGGGCACCGTCGCCAAGTGGTAAGGCCGAGGTCTGCAAAATCTCTATCGGCGGTTCGAGTCCGCCCGGTGCCTCCATTTTCCTTAAAAACCCCGGTTAAAATGAGATTACGGCCTATAGAAAGATGGCATGAAGAGGATGAAGAACAACCGGGCTTCTTAACTAGAGATTAAAGCATCAACAAAGCTTTTGGAATCAAATGCCTGCAAGTCTTCCGCTTTTTCCCCCACTCCAATAAAATGAATCGGCAGTTTTAATTCTCCGGACAAATTAAGCAGGACACCCCCTTTTGCGGTTCCATCAAGCTTCGTCATCACGAATCCATCTAATTCTAATGCTTCATGAAAATGCTTGGCCTGGGAAATACTGTTTTGTCCTAAGGTGGCATCAAGAACCAGTAGAGTTTCATGAGGTGCACCCAGTAATACTTTTCCTATAACCCGTTTTACTTTTTTAAGCTCTTCCATTAAATTCTGGTTTGTTTGCAATCGCCCGGCAGTATCAATTAGCACCACATCCATATTCCGTGCGATAGCGGCCTGGACTGCGTCGTAGGCTACTGCAGAAGGATCAGCACCACTTTTCTGGCTAATGCAGTTAATGTCTGCTCGATCCGCCCATACTTGCAACTGGTCAATAGCAGCAGCCCGAAACGTATCACCTGCTGCCAACAAAACCTTTTTCCCTTCCTTCTTCCATTTTTGCGCCAGCTTACCTATAGTTGTAGTTTTTCCTGATCCATTAATACCTACCATCAAAATAACCAAAGGTTTATTTGTACTAAACTGTATAGGTTTGGTGTTTTGTGATAGGACTTTAATCATCCGTCCTTTCAGATGTTTTAAAACTTCATCATTTTCCCGAATACGATTTTGTGCAACATCCTTTTTTAAATCTTCCAAAATGAATGTGGTGGTTTTCATACCGACATCGGCTATAAGCAGAGTTTCTTCTAGTTCATCAAGTAATTCAAGACCCACCTTTGCCTTCCCCTGAACAATATTTTCTATCCCCCCCGCAAGACTGGCGCGGGTTTTCTGCAGTCCCGATTTGAGTCTGAAAAAAAATCCGGATTTTGGTTCGTCTTCCGTTTGCTTAGTTTCTTCCATTCAATCCTCTATTTAGGACGCACTCTTTGTAACCGGATGGGGTTTTGGGTTGATCATATTTTTCTTAGTAAGAATATCGATCAGGTTTTTATCCCGGCAGGATGTGGCAATATCAATCAATCCATCGCCATTGAAATCGCCAATAGCCATTCCTTGCGGGTGCTCATCTACCCGGTGAAAAATAGGCGGGTAAGTAAAGGTACCATCCCCCTTACCAAGAGAAACGGATATCTGATCATCAGTAGAATTGGAAACTGCAATATCCTCAAATCCATCTCCGGTAAAATCGGCAGCTACTACAAATTTAGGGAAATTTCCTGAGGCAAAATCTCGTAAGCTGGTGAAGGTTTTATCCTTATTGTTAATAAGGGTGGTGAGGGCATGAAGAGAGTTGCTGGAAGTTACTATATCTAAATAACCATCGTTATTCACATCTATGTTAACCACAGTGAGCGGCTGTTTGCCTCCCTTGAAAACTTTTGAATTTTTAAACTCTCCATTGCCTTGACCCCATAGAACCTGCACTCCCGTATTTCCTGATCCTGCAAGCCCTACCGCGATATCAATATTTTTATCCTTGTTATAATCACCAACAACAATTCCTGTAGGCTGGCCGTTGACATTTATCGTAATAGGCTGTTTGAAAAACCCATTTCCTTTTCCCATTATAATTACCACCTGAAAATAACGCATGGTAACTGCCATGTCTAAATTACCATCGCCATTAAAATCACCTGAAATCATATTTATAGGAATTTTCCCTGGTTTTATAATTTGGCTTGTTTTCTGAAAACTCCCGAGCCTAGTGTTTAAGAACACCTGTATCGTCTGATCAGCATAGTTCAGTTCAGCGATATCCTTATAACCGTCATCATTAAAATCCCCGGAAACCAAACATATAGGGTCTCTTCCCGTTTTGTAAACCAACTGATCATTGAATGTTCCATCCCCTATTCCCTTAAAAAAAGAAAAAGAATGCCCACCGCTATTTACAACAACAAGATCTAGAATTTTATCGCGGTTAAAATCATCTGTGATTAGAAAAGAGGGTTCCAGTCCGGTTTCTAAAGTATTGCTCAATGCAAATATACGAGGCATTTTTTTCCGAGCTTTTGTCGGGGGGCAACCAAACAAAACAAAAACCAGAAATAGACAAATTAAGGTATAAAGTTTCTTCATAAAGGTCTCAAGTAAAACAGAAAAATATTATAGAAGAAAAAATGAAACAATTCTAACAACTTATACTTAACCAGGCTTTTTATTTCCCTGAACAAACATGCTTCGTTTTCTAAAATGTTTAAGCATTCCCTTAAAGATATTGATTGAGAAGCTATCCGCGTAATGGCAATTGACTTCTTCCGGATTCATATCTGAAATATACCCATAAAT
>CAZMBO010000010.1:21891-33033 GCA_964564655.1 uncultured Nitrospina sp.
CTCAGAAAAAATTTGAAGTATATTTTTACCTAGAAGTGGTTTTACCAAAAAAGAAAGGGTTGTGCATTTTCTCTTCCCTCACCGTGGTGGCGGGTCCATGCCCTGGGAAAAGCCGCGTTTTATCAGGAAGTATTAACAACTTTTGAGTAATCGACTCGAAGAGTCTTGACCAAGATGAGTTGGCTCGTCCCATCGAACCTGCAAAAATAGAATCACCAGAAAAAACAGTGTCTCCAACTTTATAAGATACCCCTCCCGGAGTATGTCCAGGAGTAAACAAAATTTCTATATTTATTTTTCCAAGTTTTAATATTTCACCATCCGCGATATATTTATAGTTACGGCTTCCAGAAGGTTTGGGTTCTTTTTTATCTATCCATGTGGGGCAGGCAAATGCTTTATCCAGTTTTTCCAATCCTCCCGCATGATCGAAATGCGCATGCGTCAAAAGAATTTTTTCTGGCTTCAAGCCCAACTCCGTAGCCTTTTTAATTACCGCATCAGGGTTACCTCCAGTATCAATGACAGCTGAGGAGCGGGTTTCTCGACAGATTAATAAGTAGCATTTAACAGGGTAAGATCCTACCAACAGATCAAGACAAACCACCTCAAATTTCTCAGGGTCGGGAGTAGGGGGAAGGGGAACCCAATTGCCTTTGGCAAGATCAATTAAAGAAGGTGGATGCAAATCCAAGACACGTGCCAGATTTATAATTGCGTTGTCATCTGGCACTGTTTCATAATTTTCTATCTGGGCAATGACGTCAGGACTGACTTGAACAGCCCGGGCCAGATCGACCTGAGACCAGTTTTTACCATCCCTTGCCTTCTCGAGCACATCACCGAGCTCATCTTCAAGTTTTATCGTCATGAGATTTCCTTTATATAGGAATTATACTAAACATCCGCTAGATCCCAAACAGAGGAACTACCTCTGAAAGTTTTGAAGTTGCAGAACGGGAGTGTAAGATCCTTTGTATTCGCGTTGCCACCAGTCTCCCTTTTTTTCTTTGGTTTCTGAATCCGTGAACCAATAATCATACACAACTGCCTGAATATACTTAGGCGGGGTTTCTGGAAATGGATTGCTTGCTAATAAACCAAGTACAGACGGCGATCCTTGTAGGAGGCGGATCATGAACCGGATCAGCCACGGATTCCTTTCATAATCGCTGAGTGCGGCAAACCACATTTGCCAGTCCAATCGCGGTTGGTGCGGCGCAACAAACGCAGGGGCTTGATTTAATTTTCCTGGCTTCCATTTGAATTCGTAAGTCTTCCATTCCTCACCATCATTACTGCCCTTGATAAATATTTCAGGACGTGAAGTAGTCATAACTGCAAACAGACCGTATTGGTTGAAGATGTGAAAGGGACGAATTGTGTTCACCATTGATGTAAAAACAGAGGGGTAACTCACCGGACTGATAAATAGAGGAATGACATATAAAAGAATGCTGAAAGCCAAAACTCCCTGCCCCACTCCTAGGACAAACCACTTCTTCCACTCATGAATACGACTTCTGGTTTCTTTAAAAGTTATTCGCCATTTTCCCGGGATTACTTTTTTTAGCAACGAATCGTCGAAAAGTAAAAAACAAAGGGAAATGGTAAGAATATTAAAGAAACAATAGTTTCCAGTTAAAGAAATCAGTAACTGAAAAAATATTAATATAGCTCCTGCAGCGTAGCGAATTCTTCCCGGTCCGAAAATAAGAAAAGACACTCCCAACTGGATAATAAAAACCGCAATGACAGAATATTCCTGAAAGCCCTGCGGTAGTTGATGGGCATACCAACCTATCCACGTCGGCAGCGGTTGTGTTTCATAATAATAAAGGAGTGCTGAATGATCTTTCCATGTGGGATCGCTACTCGCTAGTTTCGCCCATCCGGATGTAAACATTAGGCGAAAAAGCAGAAACCGCAAAAGTAGAAGCACCCAAGGTGATGGGGATGTTTCTGTGAATAGTTTTGGTCGCCATTTTAGAGGCACCAAAAAAATGGCTAAAAAACCTGTCTCGAGAAGTAGCGTATCCCATTGGAACCCAAGAAATTGCTGACCCACATTAAAAAGAGAGAGGTAGAACAGCCATAACATAAAAAGCCCAAAAGCTGGCATAATTCCGGCCATTACCAAAAGAGATACTGCGACCCCTGCAAAACAAATGAATTTTATAAACCCGTCGCTTGCCTCCAGCCAAAACAGAGTGGGTAATTTCCAGAACCTCTCCGGACCCATTTTGACCTCTACTTCTTGAAGCAAACTTTGTGCAGGAAGAATGCCTTCTTTCCCTATCAAACCCTCAATTTGACTCCCAAAAGAGGAAAAAGCAATTAGATAGACTAACCCAATTCCAATAAGGAAAAAACGCCTTGCCAGATTCCAAGTTGGGCGACCTAGGACGTTCCCCCAAATCCATCGAGTGAGAAGACTAAAAAATTCTCGATTGTTTGCCACCAGACTATATGCCCACTCCGATATTTTTGCGAATCCTGGGACTTTTTCATAAGCCCACAAGGGAAGCTTATGGATAGTGGTAGCCAGAGCCTTATAAACCCCTTTTGCTCCAAAATGATAACTCCCATCTGGATATATCAGATAAATTGCTGAGTCAAATTTATCCGCAGCGATTTGGGGATATTGCTGGGCAACGTCCTGAGAGGGCTTGTAGACCACCCTATCTTCCGTTAAATGCTGCCATCTGCGAACCCAAAAGGTGCAAAATCCGCATGTGCCGTCATAAATTAATACAGGCCTCTGATCTTTAATAATCAAGCTATCCCTCAAAAGTTTCTTTCATTATACCTTCAATTTTCCTACTATTTGGCTCCAAACTCAGGCTGTGTCAAATAGCCCTTGTTACAGAAAAAAAAGATTGGCTGTTTCAGGTGGTTCGGGCTTGCGTTCCGACCCGACCTGATATAGTTTCTTTAGTTCTATACTATGATCAGGTGCTGAATTCTATGAAGGCACCTGATCGTTGATCTAATTTTCCAGGAAAGAATCAATGGTAGATTTTACGCGTGAAGAAGTTGAGGCTGCTTTAGAAGAATATGCATCCACCCTCGCAGAAGAAGGGGAAGATGAGTTCATAGATGATGACGAACAACCTACAGAACCGGAAGCCGAAGAGAAAAGGGTAGAAGAAGATGAGGACTCTCCAGAAATTATCGAACCCGAAGAGAAACTTGAGAAGGAATCCGATCCTGCAGAAATTTTCGAAGGCAAAGATTTATCTAGCTTAGATTTATCTGAAATAAATTTCTTAGGGATTAGCCTAAAAGGTACCAATCTCAATAAAACCAACCTATCAAATAGTATTCTTTCTGATTCGAATATGGACCAGACAAACCTAGGCGAAGCAAATTTAATCAATGCTGAAATGGAGAATGTGAGTTGCCTGGAAGCAAATGTTACAAATGCTAATTTTGAATCCTCCAACTTGCAAGGCGCAAAGTTTCTTGGTAGTAATTTATCGGGCTCCAATCTCAATGGGGCAAATTTAAGAAAATCTATATTTTTGGAAGCTAACCTCTCTAAATGTAACCTGAACGAGACAGACCTCAGTAATTCAGATTTCTCACGGGCTGATATGAACCACGCCAGCGTAGTAGAGAGCAACTTAAGCCGCGCACGTTTTAATGGAGCCAATATGGAATCCGTAGATTTTACCGATTCTCGCCTGAGCATGTCCGTGTTTTTTGAGGCAAATTTTAAGAATGCGAATATGAATCGTGCCATAGTAAAAGGAGCCAAACTGGCGGGCGGCATCTTCGAAAAAACCAATCTTCCACGCGCAGATATCACGGGAGCCGATCTAACCGATGCAAAGTTTCTTAACTCCAATTTAAGCCGCGCTAAATTAAATGGGGCCATTCTGCGAAGAACCGATTTAAAAGAATCGGACCTTTCAGAGGCTGATTTGAGTATCGCTGATTTAACAGGCGCCAGTCTGGTGAAAGTTAAATTGATCGGTGCCAACATGGAAAGAATAAAACTCAATCAGGCAAAAATATCAGGAGCTAAACTATGCAGCGCCAAAATGAACAAAGGAAAGTTTTTTCAGGTCGATCTGACTCAAGCGGACCTGAGCGGTGCCAACATGACAGGGGCTGATCTTACAGAATCCAATCTGGAGGGTAGTGACTTAAGCCGAGCTAATCTCACTGAAGCAGTTTTGCAAAAAGCCAATTTAAAAACCACCTTCCTAATTGGTGCAAACCTACAAAAAACAGATTTGGCAGAGGTTAATTTGGAAAATGCAAATATTGCTGGAGCAAAAATGCGAAATGCGAATTGCAGTAAAGCAAATATGAAAAATGTTGATCTTCAACGCTCTGATCTGGAACACGCAGATTTCACCCTGACAGATTTGACAGGATCAAACCTTACTGGTTCCAAGCTCGGAGAAACTTGTTTCAAAAATGCTAATTTAACCGAAGCGAACCTAAGTTTGGCAGATACCACTGATACTGATTTTTCAGGCGCTAAAGGGTATAAATCTTGAGATACAATAAGGCAGAATAAGATCTAAAACGTACGTAAAAGTAATTTTGACTGATGAATCGTTTACCTAAATTAGTAAATTCTCTTTCATACGTAACCCCCAAGGCTCAACCTTTGACTCTTAAAGAAGTTCTTCAATTAAGAGATGGCAGGGAAATTAATAGAAACTCGCATTCTACCGTCTCGCAAGGCATAAACTTTTCAGCCATGTTGCAAAACATCAACCACCTAAATTCCTTAAATTGATTCCTCTCAAAGAATTAAAATGGAAAAACTTGAAGCCGTTCAAAAAGTTTTACGATTCAGCACAGCTATAAGAGAATGGTGTATTATGGAGTTTTCCATCCATTTTGATGATTTTGACGAACAAAATGTGGATGATTATAACTCGGGAGGTTACGGTGAAATTGCCGATGAAATTCTCGAACGCGGATTAGATGAACAAATTATTGAAGAAGATGATTTACACTAAAGGGAGGCAAATAATCCATTCCACTCCCTACCAAGCTCAGGAGATTTATTGTGAAAACCAGCACGGAAATTCGTGAGGACGTTCAAGAATATTACGGCAAAATTCTTAAGACCAAAAATGATCTGCAAACCAGTGCCTGTTGTGCCGCAGACTCTATGCCTGCTTATCTTCGGCCATATTTAAAAAATATACATGAAGAAGTTCAATCTCGTTTCTATGGATGTGCCTCAACTTTTCCTCCGGGACTATATGGCAAAACCGTGGTCGATCTGGGATGTGGATCAGGACGCGATTGTTATCTTCTTGCACAAGTTGTCGGTCCAGAAGGATTAGTCATTGGCATAGATATGACAGAAGAGCAATTGGCTGTAGCAAGAAAACATGTCGCCTATCACACCAGCAAGTTCAAACTGGAAAAACCTAATGTGGATTTTCGTAAAGGATGGATTGAAGATCTTTCTACCGCCAACCTTGAAGATAACTCTGTGGATGTAATTATCTCTAATTGTGTAGTCAATCTTTCCCCTGACAAAGAAAGTGTTTTCCGAGAGATTTTTCGAGTGCTGAAGCCAGGGGGAGAACTCTATCTATCTGATGTCTTCAGTGGTCGACGGGTTCCCGAACCTCTTACCACAGATCCAGTTCTGCTAGGAGAATGCTTAGGGGGTGCACTATATATAGAAGATTTTAGGCGCATGCTCGCCAAAGTAGGATGTTTCGATTACCGAACTGTCTCTAAAACACCGATCACCTTGAACAATGAAGATATCCAGCGCAAAGCTGGAATGATTGATTTCTATTCCATGACCGTGCGAACCTTCAAATGCGATTTTGAAGATATCTGTGAAAACTTTGGTCATGTGGCGTGCTACCAAGGAACAATCCCCGAATTTCCGCACGGGTTCACCCTGGATGATCATCATTATTTTCAAACCGGAATTCCTGTTCCCGTATGTGGGAACACCTATAAAATGGTTAGCGAGTCCCGATTCAAAGACTATTTCAAGGTAACAGGAGACTTCTCTACACATTACGGTCCATTTGACTGTAGTATTGTCCCCCAACAGGAAGGGATCCATACCAATGACAACGGAGCCTGTTGCTAGAAGTTAAAGTGGCTAGTAAACACTTGGATATTTCATGCGGACAATGCGGAAAATTTCTTGTGCGTTATAAAAAAGAGGGATCAGGACAGTTAATTAGACTTTATCTGGATAAAATACTGGGGCCAAAATCCTTAGTTGATTTAAAATCCGTTGGTAAAAAATCTAGCCTACCAGTCTTAGTCTGCCCAGAATGTAATCATCTAGTTGGACATCCTATGGAACATGAAGGTAATCGTCTTGCCTACCGAATGATTAAGGGTTCATTTAAAAAGTCCAAAAAATAAAATTTTTCTAGAGATTACGGCTCAGATAAACATGCGTTAGGTAAGTAAAAAGAAATTGTACGGTGATGGCCACTGCAAGCAAGTTTAGGCTTTGCCCCGGCATAGACAACAATCCCAAAATCGCAATGAGAAACAAAGGAAAATCGATTCCATTCCACCTCCAAATCTTAAGAAGGGAACTTACCTTATCAAAATATTCCTGCCGCTGGCTTAGATCAAGTTTTGCACTACCCACGGCTTCCTGATTTCGCATTCCATTAAGCGTCTTCCACTTACCGCGAAAGATTAATTGTTGTATCTGCATATAATAAAAATAAACGATAAGCACAACGGAGGGTGTTTGTTGAAGTTTTTCAAAGGTATTTTGAATTTCTCTTTGCGCTCCATCAAACCCTTTCAGCACCATCATCCCAAAAGTTTGCTTACAATAATCGTAAGATATGGCCCGTAGTATTGTAAAGGCAGCTATTACGATTAACGATGTTCGGAAATCGGGATAACCAGAAATAATTCCATAGATCACTGCCAGATATGCAAAGTAACCAGCAATTCCATCGATAAGCCTACCCCAATAACTTGCCATATTTTTTGCTCTAGCAAGTTGCCCATCCACGCAATCCAAAATCAGAGTTAACTCCAGAAGCAGCCCGCCGGCCACACTTGAGATCCAACTTCCTTGACTAAACGAGTAACCCGAAGCAAATCCAACTAGAACAGAAAGGTAGGTCACCTGATTAGGGGTAATAAAGGTGTTTTTTAAAACCGCCACGAAGCTTTTCGCAATCGGATCATGAATATAAATATTGACTGGCTCAGCTAATTCTTTTAAGGCATGCTCCACGTTTTCTGTCATTGTTTACAACCATTTCTTTTGGTGATACCAGTCGAGAGTACAAGCAAGTCCAGCTGCCAGTTCAAATTTAGGCTTAAAATCAAAATCATGGAAAAAATTTTTTGGAGACGCCGTCCAGCAACTTTGTTTAATATCAATCATTCTCTGTCGATCGAACAAGGCTTGTTTAGAGCTAAATATTGCTAGAGTTTCAAAAATTATTGCGATGGGAACCAAAACACTTTCGGATACTTTTAAAATTTTTATAGAAGTATTCATCTTTTCTGCAGCACTTTTTGCTATCTCCTCCCATGAATAGGACTTTCCATCCGTCACAAAATATATTTTCTTTTGTGAGGTACAAGGGCCACAAATCTCCATCATTGACTGAACCAGGTCAGCAACATAAATAAGTGAAAGCAACTTGGGAGTTTTTCCAATCTGCAACCCCCAACCTTTTTTAACTAATTTAAAAAAGGTATAAAGATTTTCCTCGCGAGGACCGTAGACAACAGGCGGACGTATTACCTTGATGGGCAAAGAAACAGAATATTTTAAAGCAATTTCTTCTCCGGATTTTTTTGATTTCCCATAAAAAGTGATCGGATTCAATGGCGTGGTTTCATCCATCTGTTTTCCATCCTCACTCGGTCCTGCCGCAGCCAGACTACTTAAATGGACAATCCCCTTGATGCTATCTTTATAAGCTAAACATTGTTCATATAAAGTTGAACAAACCCGAGAATTGATATCAAAATATTCTTTACGGCTTTTTGCTTTAGTCAAACCTGCGCAATGGAAAACATAATTTATAGCTTTGAGATCGGGAATTTTAAAATTAGGTTGTGCTAGATCAATAAAATGCAAATGGATTTTGGGTGATGGAAGCCATCTCAAATCGGATGATTCTCGAACCAAACAGTGGATAATACAATCTAAAGACAACAGGCTATCCACCAAATGGCTTCCAATAAAACCACTAGCTCCGGTAACAAGTACCGTCTTCCCTTTAAGGTGAGAAAGTTCGTTCATAGATGCGGTGTCTTTTATAAATGGTCCCTCCTATTTTAAGCATAGGCTTTATAATATCTACATTATCTTCAAGCATCCATGACATTTCGCACCACTTGATGTTTTGCTTGATGAAATTTTTATATATTTCGTAATACATATAGGCGTCGATACCCAATCGACGGAAATTTTTCTTTATCCCAAGGGTTATCACACGATAAGAATCTATTTTATTTTTCTTCCATAGAAATTTTGCCCAACCAAATGGAAATAGATTACCATTTAACTCAATCAACACCTGATTGATATCAGGCAGGGCCAGCGCAAAACCTATCCCTTCCCCTTTTATTTCCGCGATCAAACAAAATTCCGGGTTCACAAATGGCTTTATTTGTCCTGCCGCAAATGCAAACTCTTTATATGTCATGGGAACAAAACCCCAGTTTTTATCCCAGGCAGAGTTATAAATTTCCCAGATTATTTTCATCTCCTCCTCAAACCTTGCCAAATTCAATGGGCGCAAGTTAAATCGCCCTCTATTCTTTAATTTGCAAGCTGCAACTTGAAGATATTCAGGGATTCCAATCAAATCCAACTTAAACGAAACCAGATCTTTTAACTTTCTAAAACCCCACTCTTCTAAATGCTTTTCATAATAAACCGGGTTGTAGGGGATACCAAGCATGGGAGGGAGATCAAACCCATCTACCATCAGGCCGCACTCATGATTTGTAGATAAATTCAACGGCCCGATGAGTTTTTCAAAACCCCTTCCCTTGCACCATTCTTTAGCATGATTGAATAATAATCGTGACACACTTTTATCATCAACAGATTCGAACATCCCCATAATACCCGTATTTTTGGAATAGCTTTCCTGATAGACATGATCGTGAACCAAGGCTATACGACCTAATGGGGTGCCTCTTTCATCCTCTGCAAGAAAAAGTTTAACCTCCGCACGATCGAAGAAAGGGTTGATTTTGGGATTGAGAAATTGCTTTCGCTCAGAAACTAGAGGGGGAACCCAGCACGAATGATCTTTATATATTTTCCATGGCAAGCGTATGAATCTGTCTAGTTCGACAGGGCTTTTTACCTCAGTTATTTTGAGGCTCATTATTCCTTGGGAATGATACCTAACTTTGCACCCAATTTCTTGAAAGACCCTAAAACTTTTTCAAGGTCTTCTCGCTTATGTGCAGAGGTATAACTAGTCCGAATCATAGCGTTAAGCGGGGGCACTACAGGTGAAACCGCGACACCGGCAAAAATACCCTCATCAAAAAGGAGTCGATTTAGATAAAGGGTTAAAGCTTCCTCACCAATTGTAATAGGAACAATTGGGATGGAATTATTGTTAACCTGAAATCCCATATCAAAAAATCCTCTTTTAATAAATGCTGTATTTTCACGCAAGCGATTGATTCTCTCCGGCTCGTTAATCATAATATTCAAACCTTCCGTGACACCAGCGACCGAAGCAGGAGGTAAAGCAGCAGTAAAAATAAATGCTGAAGCCTTGTGTCGTATATATTCTGTAATTTTGGATTTGGAGGAAATAAAACCACCAATGGAACCCAAACTTTTTGAAAAAGTTCCCATATATAAATCGATTTCATTTTCGAGGTTATAATAGCTAGCGACACCCCTTCCCTGTTCTCCTATTATTCCCAGCCCATGCGCTTCATCAATCATTACGGTCGCACCATAATCCTTAGCCAGCTTAACAATGACAGGAAGGTTTGCAATGTCACCACTCATACTAAAAACAGTATCCGTCAAAATTATTTTACCCTCGACATCAGAATGCTTTTTCAAACAATATTCCAAATGATCCATGTCGTTATGCTGATAACGAATGGTTTTTCCAGGAGCAATCGCGCAACCCTCATAAATACTTGCATGGTTTTCGCGATCGGAAAATGCAACGTCTTTTCTTCCCAGCAAACATGAAATGGTCCCCTGATTAGCCTGAAATCCTGTAGACATAACAATGGTATCTTCTCGATTTAAAAAAGAAGAAATCTCGCGTTCCAAGTTTTTGTGGAGATTAAAAGTCCCATTCAAAAATCGGCTACCAGTACAGCCTATTCCAAACTTCTCAAGAGCTAATCTTGCGGCTTCAATTACACGAGGTTCTTGTGCCAAACCCAGATAATTATTAGTGGAAACCGAGATCGCTTCTTTTCCATCAATGACCACCCTGCAGCCATCTATCTCTTCAATTTCCTTAAAATACGGATAAATTCCCAGTTCTTTGGCTTGATCCGGTGCCAGGTAACCAAAACATTTAGCTAGAATTCCTTTTTCTTTTCCGCTAGGAGGCTTAAGATGCGAATTCTCAAAATCAAATTTCTTCTTTAATAAGGAAACAATCTTGTTCCTTTTTAAATGAGCCGGATCTGTATCTTGATTTTCTAATTCATTGATGAGCGAAAAAGGCTTTGTCATATTGAGGTACCTTTATTTTAAGTTTGTAACCTGATTCCGTTTACCAGCGTGCATCCACAACTTAACGAGAGCGGGCCACAATCCGTATTGAACCGTTTGCCTATATAAAGAATCTTTCCCCTGGTTTTCTAAAATACGGTTATGTGCCTCTCCTAGTGCATGATAAGGGAGATCGGGAAATAGATGGTGCGTCGCATGAAACCGAAGACCCACGGGAGCCCATAACGGTGTAATCCATCGGTTTCCGAGGTTATTGATTGAATCCAGCATTTGATCGGTAAAACTAAGTTCACTTTCCCCAGCATTTCCATAGTGATGGGCTGCCAGAGTACGAATCGAATTGACCATAAAGACAGAGGCTACTAAACAGTACCACATGAAAAAAGCCTTTGCAGGCATAATTTTCAGTAAAATCAGAATAATAAAGCTCATCCCGTAAATACCTGATAAAACCTCCTGTAATTTCCATCCTT
>CAZMBO010000010.1:33133-36212 GCA_964564655.1 uncultured Nitrospina sp.
GGAAAACCGCAAATGAGATTCCAAACTTTTTGAAAAATCAAAAATGACCCATTTTTAAAATGAGCAATTTCGTGTATGAATAAAGCGGCTCGATAAATAGCTAAAACGGCAATTAAAAAACAAAACCCTTGTTGCAAAGAAAATGTGGGAGCCATCAAGGTTCTTGCAAACGCTCCCCAGCCCAACACAGCACTTCCCAAAAAGTCGCTCCAGTATATCCAGGGGTTGGGTCGGTATAAATCTCTAACCAGCTCCCTCGCCTGAGTAATGGAAAATTCCCGTTTACAATCTTCATGAATCGAACTTTTCAAATTAAAATCCTGCTAATAGAAAAAACTGTGGGCACTTAATTCGAAATTCTGATTTTCCACCCATTGTAAAAGTAAACATTAGTATTTTTGGTTCATCGTTTTTCTGCGCAACTCACACATAACGTACTTTCCGGCATTAGCACAATTCTACCCTGCGCAATAGACCCAGAGCAACGAACACAAACTCCAAATTCCGGAAGGTTAATTTTCTCCAATGCTTTTTCAAGCTTTACTAATTTAGCTTTTGAAGAATTCAAGGAAGCTTCGCTGATCCCCTGGCTGCTAATGGCTTCCATGCGTGTGAGACGACCAATAGCATTGTCAGGTGCAACCGGTTTTGAAGTTTCCGTAAAGCTTTCGATCAAATGTTTCTGCGTTCTTATTTCTTCGATGATCTTTTGCTTCAACTCTGCTCTTTCCTGTTCATTCATAGCCGTGTAATAATATCATTCTTTAACAAGACACATCTCCCCGAGTTTCTGGTAACCATCCACACATCGCACAGCGAATGGCAAATAGAGGAATGAAGTTGGAAATATTTTCAGAAATGGCATTCATAAAATCATTTGCCAAACCTTGATCCTTGAAACATTCATAAATATCATCCAGAAAACCCCCACGTAAAAGTGGGTGGTTAAGAAATTCTCTGCCCGGTCCCGTTCGAACTTCAAGAGGATGTTCGCTTACCTTCACTTTTTCCATCCCTAGTTCTTGCAACCATTTTTCAGCATGGAATGCAGAAGGTCTTTCATTAATATATTCATCAAGAGCATTTCTTTCATCTTTCAACCCACGATCCGCCATCTCCTTGTCCACATAAGTCCATAAAGAGTCAAAAGTTCCCAGCGATGGAAATGTTAAAACAATTTGCCCGCCCGGCTTCATGAATCGGACCAAGCTTTGCAGAACCTCAAAACGGTTTGGACGAAAAAACATGAAAGATAAATTACCCGTAATGCGATCAAATTTTGGCAGATCCGCAGGCAAAAAACGCATATCGCCCACTTCAAATCGCAACCAAGGCAATTGCGCCCCTTGTATTGATCGAGACCTTAGGATTTGGCCTTGGTGAATATCAATAGCTAAGACCGATCCTTCAGGTCCTACCTGATCTGCCAAATAAAAAGCAGGAATTCCCCCGCCAGAAGCAATGTCCAAAATATGGTCCCCTTTTCGGATTTCAAGATGATGCAATAAAGATTCTGCAAAAGGAGTGGACCAAGGGTCGTTTTCTGGAAGCGACCAATTGTTAACCATGAATCTCTTTCTTTAAGTTCATAAACCTAATATTGCTTTACTTTAAACTAAAAAACAAAAAACTATCTTCAATCAAATTTATTTATAGAACCCTTACGAACGCCTTCTTCAAATAACTGGGTTTCTGCCACCAGAAGACCACTCAAACAAATCAGTCCAATTAGATTGGGGATCGCCATCAAAGCATTCAGTGCATCTGAAAAATTCCAAACCAAATCCAGTTTGACTTGTGCCCCGATAAAAACAAAAAGAACCCAAGAGTAACGGTAAAAGGAAATATATTTTTCTCCAAAAAGATATTCAAAACATTTCTCACCATAATATTCCCAACCCAGGATAGTAGAAAAAGCAAACATAATGGTTCCCAGAATGACCAACATCTTTCCCCAGTACCCGGGAAGCCCTGCAGAAAATGCCTGAATAGTCAAAGCAACACCGGTTTCACCCGAAGTCCATACTCCCGTTGAGCTGATCGTCATTGCAGTGATAGAGCATACAATCAAGGTGTCAAGAAAAGTTCCTGTCATAGACACCAATGCCTGCTTACCCGGATGATTGGTTCTTGCAGCAGCCGCGACAATGGGGGCACTACCCATACCCGACTCATTAGAAAAAAGTCCGCGTGCCACACCATACCGAATACAATTCGCCAATGTGGCCCCAGCAAAACCTCCCGTGGCAGCAGTTCCTGTAAACGCATGCTCAAACACCAGTTTTATCCCGGAACCCAGCTGGTCTATATGATTTAAGATAACGATCAAAGCACCAGCAAAATAAAGCGCGACCATGAACGGCACGAGATACGAGGCTACGTCAGCAATGCGTTTGATTCCCCCAATCACCACCAATCCTGTCAAAATTGCGAGAAACAATCCTACGGAAAAACTATTGAAACCTGTGGTTTCGCTGACCGCTATCGCCGTTGTATTGGCCTGCACCATATTTCCTATTCCAAATGCCGCACAAGCTCCAAAGGCTGCAAAACAAATTCCCAACCATTTTTTTTTAAGACCTTCCTCCAGATAGTACATCGGCCCACCCGATATTTCGCCTTTATCATTTATCCGGCGAAATTTCACAGCCAGAAAACCTTCACTGTACTTAGTTGCCATGCCTACCAAACCTGTAACCCACATCCAGAAAATTGCACCTGGACCACCCAGAGCAACTGCCGTACTAACCCCAGCTATATTGCCAATGCCAACCGTTGACGCAAGAGCCGCCATCAAAGAACCAAAGTGAGAGATATCACCCTCCCCTTTAAGCTCCTTAGAAAAAACCAAACGTAGAGCATAGAAGAGAGAGCGTAGTTGGATACCCCGAAGTCGGATAGTTAACCAGAAACCCGTGCCCAACAAAAGCACAAGAAGCCAAGGGCCCCACATAAAACTGGCAAAAGACGCAAACAAGCTATTCATATGGTTTAGAAAAATCGAATGGGACTCAAACTAATAGTTTGGATTATTATAGAATAAAAGTATCGACATTTTGTCCTTACGGCTAGTAACAGA
>CAZMBO010000011.1:0-23211 GCA_964564655.1 uncultured Nitrospina sp.
GTAATTTTTAATAGCCTCATCCCATTTTTTGTTGTTATAAAGAGAGTTAGCAAGTGTAAAATATCCTTCCGCGTTTTGAGGTTGTATTTGGATGGCCTTTTTAAATAGAGAGAAGGCCTTAGCGAACTCACCCCTATTATCCCAATAAATCCCAATATTAATATGAGCTTCAAAATAATTAGGTTTTATTTCAATCGCTGTTATGTATTGGGCCAGAGCATCTTCTAAATTTCCTTGAGCTGTCAGGATATTTCCCAGACCGTTATAGGCTGCGGCATAATCGGGTTTAAGCTTGATGGCGCTCCTGAGATGGCTTTCTGCTTTTTTGAAATCTCCATTTTTTGCTAAAGCATTTCCAAGCCAAAAATGCGCCAAAACAAAGCTGGGATTGAGCTTTATAGCTTCCTCAAATTTTTCAAGGGCCCCTCTCAGATTTTTTTTGTTTAGATATTGAACCCCAAGTTCGAACATATCTTCCGCAATTTCTGTATTGATACGTTGATCCCAAAAACTTTTAAATATTTCCTTGTCAGCGCTTGCCACGTTTTTAACTTTTGTGAATACCGAATCGAAAGAAGTACGGTTTTTAAGAAACTTATAAATACTCTCTCTGGATATAACATCTGGTGAGTTAAGGAAAAATTCCAGCGATGGGTTGTTATCAGTTATGAGCATCTGTTTTGAGCCCATATTTTCCAATTCATTTTCCAAAAACCAAATGCTTCCTAAAAGACTAAAGGGATTTTCAAATTTAATTTTTCGCATTACTTCGTTTACCACCGGATGCTTCAAGCGTTTTTCAATTTTCCTGAAGTCAATATTTATAGGATCATTTGAACCTATTAAAATTAATTCCTGTTTTACGGGATACCAACTCATCACATACGGAAAGCTCTCAAGAAAAGTTCGAAAGTGCTCGTATATATGAGTTTCTGTCTGGCTATGCAAAGGTATCCACTGACTGACAATTCCGCCTGGGTTCAAAGCTTTTTTGGTTAATTCATAATATTCTTTTGTATAAAGATTAACAGCCCCTGCATTGGTTGGCGGAGGAGGTTCTGCAGTTATAACATCATAAGTTTTTGAAGTCGTTAAGAGGTGGTTCCTTCCATCCTGAATAATTTTATGAATTTTTGGATTAGTAACAGCATCATAATTCGTATCGCTAAAAAATTGTGCGGCAATAAAAACACCAGGCGAAATGTCTACCGCATCGACAGAATCAATTCCGGGATAAACTCCCGCCGCACCAGAGGTCAGACCTGTTCCAAAACAAATTACCAGGACATCTTTAGGGTTTTCATTGAGCAAGAGAGGAATGTAGGACAATAGGGTCATATATTTTCGCGAATTGCTATGGTTAGCGGACATACTGACCCCATTCAATATTAAACTTTTACGCTGTATTCCAAAGGTGTCATCATCATCATTGAAAACCGCAACAGTAGTCGTTAACCCTTCATTCAAATAAATCAATTTTTCAGGATTTGTTTTACCGGCCGAATTGCGCATAAAAAAACCTTTTAATAAATCTTCCGGCATAGCAAGTAGGGTTAATACCAACAAGCCGAATACGGAAAGAGCAGCTCCTTTTCTAATTAATCCGGTAAAATATGTTGAGGTTGCGAAAAGAATAACTCCTGTTAAAAAATTCAACATGGCTAAAAAAACCAGAGTTTGTTGAGACCCAAGGTTTGGTAATAGAAGGTAGCCTGCAACAAGAGATCCCAGAATGCCCCCCAGTGTATTAACTCCATAAATAGTCCCCAAAGAACTTCCAATATTTTCTGACCCTCGAGTCACAATGTGAGTCAGAACAGGAAAACTCATTCCAAACAGGATGGTGGGAACAGACATCAAAGCGGAAGCGTTTTGCATATCAATCCAAAATTCGGCGATAGGGCTTTCCAACCTTAAAGGCCGGATAAAAGAGGAAAAGATCCAACTGGATTGATAAATACTAAAAATTAGGTAAAAACCAATTCCAAACTGGAACAGCGTCAAAAGCATGCGCAAATCAAAATTTCTTTTAAAAAAAGGTACAATTAATACCCCCCCCACCGTTATTCCAAAAAGGAAATTGGCCAACATTAGACTAAAAGAATAAACGGTACTGCCTATGCCAAACACCAAAATTCTTGTCCAAACTACTTCATAAGCCAACGCTGTAAAACCACACAAAAAACTGGCGACAACCCAAATAATATTTGCTTTATCGACTTGGATAGAAAGCGACGCCGGCTTTGGAAGTGTCCATCCAATGGGAGTTGAAGGTTCGGACTTTTTGTGTCTCAGGATACAAAGAATTCCAACAAAAATATTTACAAATGCCGCCAGCCAAGCTGTTTGTAAAACTCCCAAATATTCTATAAGAAAATACCCGCTCAACAAGCAACCCGCCGCGGCTCCAAAAGTATTAATAGAATATAAATAACCTACCTGTTTGCCGGTATGAGTTTCTTCAGTTACAAAATACTTCGCCATTATGGGAAGGGTAGCTCCCATCAAAATAGTAGGGATTAATACTAAAGAAAACGCTAAAGCTGTTTTTAACAAGCCTGTTTGAAAAAAGAAATCGGGCAACCAACTATAAAACCAAGCGTAAATAGGAGAAAACTTTGAAAACAAAAAGGAAAGAAATGAAGCTGTCAAACCAATCAAAAGCTCAATTTTTCCATAGATCAATAGAGGCTTTCCAGCTTTATCAATTGTGGTTCCCCATAAATAGCTACCCAGACCCAAACCAGCCATAAAAGCCGATAAAACCACAGATACAGAATAAATTGTATGACCAAAAACCAGAGTCAACATTCTGGTCCAGACAACCTGGTAAATTAAACTGGAAATACCCGAGAAAAAAAATAAAAAGTATATCCAGTTGGATCGTTTCAAATCTGGACGAACCAATCCTCTTTTTATTGATTTTTTTTTCATTAAATAAATTTTATGCCAAAATTTTTTAGAAACTGCGGCAAATGGGGCAGGATCGATCTAGCAAGATCGATGGATTCGAATTCGCTTGCAGATTAATCTTTGTTCTAAATTTCTTCGGTTCGTGTTTCAGTTATATCTTTGACCTCTGCTTCCCCATTCCCACTGAAGTTATCCAACGCATCGCTACTCCAATCTTCATCCAGAAAACGATCGGTCATGATGTGCAAGTCTTTTTTATTTTTCTGCATCTTTTTTAAGAGCAATTTTGTTTCTTCATCTGGGAAGAGTTCGTTGAGGTCTTTATCCTCTTCTGGAAATAATTCATTGAGGTCTACTTCGGTTGGAAACGGTAATTCGTTCTGCGGTTGGTAAACCGTCTCTTCTTCAGCTTCGATATCTTCAATACGCTCATTCCCTAGAGGACTATTCGTTGATTCTGGCGGCTGGGTTATTTTGGTCATGTTTGAAAGCTCCAAAAAGATTCCTAGTGGTATAGTAATTTAAAGTACCCTTATCTGCAATACCACTTGCAACTATGAAATAATACAACAATTTTACACACAAAAAAGTAGGAAATTCGACACTAACTAATGACAAGGCCCTCCAAACAGTTTCTATATAGAGCTATTATATAACGACTAAGAATTGTGATTATAAGCTAATTAAAAGCGGGCTAGCCAGATACCTAAAAAAAGAGCAATGGTCATCAGTGCCAAGGTCATGCGACTGAGGCCGATCATCTTTTTCAGTGTCTCAGGAACAAGTGCTTTATTTTTTGGGTTGAGATCAAGATCAGAGATTTGCGTTCTTAATGAGAACGCCAAATACATACTGACAAAAAATGCTCCTGCCGCGAATATCATTTTTATGCCAAATAAATTGTAGTAACCGGGTTTGAGCCCTGTCTGTGCTGTGTAATTCACAAGAAGGAAATAAACTCCGGTTCCCACCAAAACGAGCAGGCTTGCAAACACGGTTGGTGCCAGATGATCAAGTATTTTGTAGGAAGGAGAATTTTCGTCTCGCTCTTTCTGATTTTTTTCAGCAGCAGGAAGATAAATCAATAAACTGTATACTGCACTGCCGATAGCAACTACTGCTGCCATTAGATGTATAAAAATAATGAAATTATTTTGCATGGTTTTCGAGATTTCTTTAACGGCCTTTTTCCAGATAGCTCAACAACAACCGCACTCCAAACCCAGATGCGCCCTTATTGGTGTAGGGTCTGTCGAATCCCCATGCAGTGCCAGCGATATCGATATGTGCCCAGGGTTGCTCACCAGCAAACGCTTTGAGAAAAGCGGCTCCCATGATTGTTCCCGCGCCAACCCCTGGAGATGCGATATTTTTAAGGTCGGCAATATCGCTTTTTGTAGCTTTTTCATATTCTTCCCAGAGTGGAAGTTCCCAGACACGCTCTCCCGTCGCCTCACCAGCGTTTTTTAATTTTTGAATCATTGCCTTGTTGTTGCCTATGACAGCGGCTGCCTGATGACCCAGTGCATGCAACACGGCCCCCGTCAAGGTTGCTAGATCGATCACCTCTTTGGGTTTATATCGTTGTGCGTAAGTTAACGCATCTGCAAGCACAAGTCGACCTTCGGCATCGGTGTTTAACACCTCGATGGTTTTGCCTGACATACTTTTTAATATATCACCTGGTTTAATGGCCGATCCACTCGGCATATTTTCTGCTGCAGCAACAATTCCAACAATATTTGCTTGAAGCTTTAAGCTGGATACCAATTGTAGAGTTGCCAGAGTAGTAGCTGCACCAGACATATCCATCTTCATCTCGTCCATCTTCGCACCGGGTTTAAGAGAAATACCACCGGTATCGAAGGTAACGCCTTTGCCAACAATAATGGTAGGGCTTTTCTTTTTAGCCGCACCGTTATATTCGAGTACAATGAGAACCGGTGGTTCGTCACTGCCTTGCGACACACCCAGCAAAGATCCCATACCCAATTTTTCCATTTCCTTTTTGTCAAGTAACTTGCAGGCGATTTTATTTTTACGCGCCATTTTCTTTGCATGTTCTGCAAGGTAGGTCGGTGTTACAGTGTTACCAGGATGTGAAATCAGGTCACGTGCTGTGTGTACAGCGTCGATAATTTTTTCTGCACGGGCGATGGATTTTGCTGTCGATGCCTGACGCGACTTTGATGTTGTCAGCAATGTTAGTTTTTCTACTCGGCTAGGGGGATCGTCTTTTTCATCTATAGATTTATAGTTGTCGAAATGATAAAGAGCCAGTCCAACCCCTTCAGCCATTGCGCCTACCAGTTCTCTGTATAATCCGCCCTTGCCTTTAGCAATTCTTTCAAAAGCACCCAGATCAGCCGCAATAGATTTAAATTTGGATTGCTCTGCGAGTTTGGCCGCCGTTCCTGCAGCCTGACAAATTTTTTCGGCCGTCACATCTTTAGCTTTGCCAATACCCACTAATAACAAGTTAGACGCTTTTCCAATGTTGTTGAGCAATAGCGCTTGCCCTGGCTTTCCGCCAAACCTTTTATTTTCAAATGCATGGCTAATAGCACCCGCAATTTCATCGTCGAATTTTTTAAGCGTGCCAGAAGGTTTTTTTTCTTCCACGCAAACAAGAATCAAGCATTCGGTTTTATGTTCAAGAGGGTGATCTAGTTTTTGGTGTATTTTTATCATGCTCGCCTTTATAGGTATGTTGGATTTTAATGAACAAATGAGAGTTTATATTTATGAGTTCCTTCAATCAACCTGAATTTTGGGTACGTGTGGCAGTAAACTCGTTTGTAAGTAATGTTTGCCTGTTTCCTTAAAAATAGACCTGCAATAAAACCTACTAAAGTCTGTTTAAACAGCCTTCAAATACTAATTAGCTAGAACACAGTAAAAATATCTTACTCAACAGCCTAAAAACCTTTAAAAATAAGCCTCTAGGGAAATATTGACAATCGACAGGTCGACCACTAAAATGGCTGGAATTTTCAGTTGATTTATGAGAAATTGTTGGGCCCACTAAATCTACGTTTTTGAAACGGGACGAGTTTTTTAATATTTAAATTTTTCAATTTTCGAATAGCAGGAGATCATCGATGCAAGTCGTAGAGGACCAAAAAAACCAGGCTGTCGAAGCGAAACAGGGCCAGATAAAGATTACTGTTTGTTTGAGCCTGAGTGGTATCGCTGAAGGTGGTAAAGAGGTCTATGCAGAATTTCAAAAGCAAATCTCTGAAATGGAGGCCAACGCTGAATTAGGTGAGCGTAAATGTGAAATGGGGCAGGTGGGTTGTCGAGGATATTGTAGCCGCGATGTGTTAGTCGATGTTTATGTCCCCGGAGAAGAACGGGTAACCTATGAAAAGGTTAAACCTGCAATGGTCAAAAACATTTTAAACGATCACATTGTTGGTGGGAAACCGTTTAAAAAAGCAGCTGCTAAAGAAGATTATTACACGACGCTTGGCAAACAAACACGTGTTGCACTAGCGCATGGAGGCTCGATCGATCCTGAAAACATTAATGACTATATTCAAGTCGGTGGCTATGAATCTCTGAAAAAAGTACTCTCCACCATGAAACCAGAAGAGGTGATCGCGGAAGTTAAAAAATCTGGTTTGCGAGGAAAAGGAGGCGGTGGTTTTGTAACAGCTAACAAATGGGAAAAAGCACGTAATGCCCCAACTGATGACAAAGGTACCCGTTATATTATGGTCAATGGCGATGAGGGCAACCCCGCTTCATACATGGATCGCAGTGTAATGGAAGGGGCATCGCATCAGGTCCTTGAAGGTCTGTTGATTGGCGCTTATGCCATCGGCGCAACAGAGGGCATAATCTATACCCGATCAGATTACGATATTGCAGTGAAAAGGTTGAACATGGCAATCGAACAGGCTCGTGAGAGAGGATTTCTCGGAGAAAATATTTTAGGCTCGGGGTTCAGTCTCAACGTCAAAGTTCATGAAGGCCTTGAGGCTTTTATCGGTGGTGAGTCTACAGCCTTGATGCAATCGGTTGAAGGCAAACGTCCTTTTCCGAAAGCACAACCTCCCCATTCTTCAGAACAAGGGTTATGGGGCAAACCTACGGTATTGAACAACGCAGAAACCTGGGCAACCGTTCCTAAAATTATTGCGAATGGAGCGGATTGGTATGCTTCCATGGGTAACGACAATGCCAACGGTTGTAAAGTGTGGGCGATTTCTGGAAACATCAAATACAACGGCTTAATGGAATTGGATATGAAAACCACATTCCGCGAAGCCATTGATGATTATTGCGGTGGGATTCAGAAGAAAAAAGATCTCAAAGTGGTTCATGTCGGGGGTGTGACCGGCGGGTTTCTACCACCAGAATTGGCAGATACTCCGACAGACTACGAAAGCCTGTTGAATGCTGGTGTTTTGATGGGACAAGCTAGCTTCGCCGCATATGACGAGTCGGCTTGTGTGATCGATCTCGCCAAGTTTTCTATCGGGTTCAACGAGGGCGAAACTTGCGGTAAATGCACACCGTGTCGAATTGGCCTTACCTTGATCCGACAAAAACTTGATGATATTTCAGAAGGCCGCGGAAAACTAGAAGACCTTGACAAGCTTCAGGAGCTTTGCGAAGAAATAAGCCAGACCTCTCTTTGCGGCTTAGGAGAGACTGCACCGAAAGCCATCCTTACTGGACTAAAATATTTCCGTAAAGAATATGAAAGACATATTGTCGACCAAATTTGTGATGCAGCACGTTGTACGGGCCTTTATCGCTACTACGTCAAGGAAGAAGACTGTGTGGCTTGTGGGGCCTGCATTAAACCTTGCCCCACCGGTGCTATTACAGGCGGAACTCGAAAGGTAGCTGCTCACATAGATATGGACTTATGCATCAACTGCAATGCCTGCTACCAAGCCTGTGGGTTTCTAGCTATCGAATAGTTTTTTTAACTCGAATTTATGCCCACAAAGGGTTTTCCTTGTGGGCTTTTTTTATTTCTACTCTTTCTGTTTGTCTTTTTAGAACACAATCGTGATTCTTTAATTTCGGGATAAAAGGTTCTAAAATACAGACAATGAAAATCGCAGTCATTCATGGAGCAACTTGAAAAACAATCGGGCCAGACCCGGGGGAAGTAAAATAGCTGCCTTGGCCCTCTACCCACCCAAAGATTTAAGATGCCTTCTCAATTCTAATTCTCTTCAGATACAAAAGTTCCATGGCATTGGTCTTGAATCCTCGAATATAGGGTTTTACCAAAAGGTTTTGAGCAGAAACAAATAAAGGAATCATAGGAACCTCGATTTCAGTAAGTAAAACCTGGGCTTCGTCATAAACTTTTTTTCTATCTTGCGGGTTTTTCAACGTAGACCCCCTAGCAACAAGTTGGTCATAACGTTGATTTGCCCATCGCAGGCGGTTGTTTCCACTTGTCTTAATAAATAAATTCATGAAATTATCAGGATCCGGGAAATCAGCACCCCATCCTAGGCGGAATATTTGAGGAGGATCGAGATCTAATCGACTTAAAAACACTTTCCACTCTTGGCTTTCAAATTTAATATCTATATTTAAATGTTTTTTCCATTGGTCTTGGAGATATTCTCCCACCAATCTATTCACATCTCCGGTATTGAAAACAGCTGTAACTTTTGGGAAGTTTTTTCCATCAGCATATCCCGCATTTGCAAGTAACGAACGGGCTTTTTGCGGATTAAATTTTGAGCCGATGCTCTCGTTGTAACCAAACATTCCCTTAGGTATCCAGGAAGATGCAGCAAGCTCACCTCCTTTAAGGATTTTGGGTATTAGGGATCTATTGATTGAGTGTGCGAGAGCTCTCCTTACCAAAATGTTGTCAAAGGGAGGTTTGGTAATATTAAAACCATAATAATATCCTCTAAGCTGAGGTTTATTTCGATATTCAGGGCTGTTTTTATAATGTGGAATAGCAATAGGGGGCAACTCTATATAATCCAATTCTCCCGTTTCATAGAGTGTTAATGCGGTCGTTGGTTCTTGGATTACAAAAATTTGAACTTCGTTTATTTTAGGTTTTCCTTCATAGTGTTGCGGATTAGCTTTTAAAACCAGTTTATATTCGTGCTCCCATTTTTCCAGTAGATAGGGTCCATTAGTCACCATTTTCCCAGGTTCGGTCCAATTGTCTCCGTACTTCTCAATAATGTCCTGACGAAGTGGAAATGTAACCATAAAAGTTGTGATGCTTGGGAAATAAACAACAGGTTTCTTGAGCGTTACCTCGAGAATATCAGAAGCGAGGGCGCGAACCCCGACCTGATCACTGTTTTCGAGCGTACCAGAGTTGTATTCAAATGCATTTTTAATATCAAAAAGAAAGTAGGCATATTGAGCGGCAGTCTCTGGAGCGAGGAGTCGCTTCCAGGAATATTCAAAATCACTAGCCGTTACATTTTTTCCATCACTCCAAAAAACATCATCTCTTAGATAAAAAGTGATGGTCCGGCCTTCATTAGAATACTCCCATCGTTTCGCGATAGCGGGAATTGGATTCAATTCAGCATCGTATTGCGTGAGCCCTTCCATCAGGTTGGTTAGAATGGTGAAAGAAACGCTGTCTGTAGCAAGGCTTCCATCTAAAGTAGGAGGCTCATTTTTAATGGTCATTCTGAAAGTAGAAGGATCTCCAGATGGCATCCTTGTGCACCCACATAGGACCAAAAGAAAAACACAAGTATAAATCAGCTTTGAAAAAATTATGGGCATGTAAAATAGGTATAAAAACTAGGAGTTATTGGTTCAAAGATTTAACGTATTTATCCACAATTTACTGATACTATTAGCTAAATCACGTTAGGACATTGCGATTTTTGCTTCCAATTAAGTTCTAAATTGCTGCATTCCGCACTATTCTATATATTTATTAATTATTTACCCAATAAATTTAAAGGATTTCCCCGTAATTCTGAGAAGAATAAATTGAATTAGCTGAAATCGGCATTTAACTCTTTACTTTTTAACTCACCTTTATAAAATGAATCCTTTTACTTTTAAGCGGATTGAAAATGGCTGAAGACATCTCCTATATTAGGAAATGGATAAAGAGAGGCTTAAGCAAAGATAAAAAGACTCTGGATTTTTCCAATAAGGGAATTGACAACTTAATAGCTGAAGAATTGGCTGAGAATGTTGCGCTCCCTGATATTGAGATTTTATATTTGCATACAAATAAAATTAAGGACGAAGGCCTTGAAGAGCTTGCAAATTCCGAATTTTTTGAGCCCTTGAAAGAACTATGGGTTTATGAAAATAAAATTGGCGACAATGGAGCTGTTGCCTTGGCAGAATCCGATAATGTGCTCCAATTAAGGTATTTAAGTTTGTATACGAACAGGGTTGGAGATGATGGAGCCATTGCATTGGCAAACTCTAAAAACCTAAAAAACTTGGAGACCCTTGATTTATCTTTTAATAGGATTGGAGATCTAGGAGCCGAAGCATTGGCAAAATCAACCTGTTTAAAAAACCTAAAAGCCTTACATCTCGATGCTAATCGCATTGGGTTCAAAGGAATGCAAGCTTTGGCTGAGCTTTCAGGATTACAAAATCTTGAAACGCTAAATATTACATATAACCTAGTTCATCCTCAGGGCCTTGCACTATTAGATAATTCGGAACGCTTGCAGAACTTGGGTAAGGTAAAAACAGATCTCCTTAAGGCCAAAGACTAGATCATGCCAACCGTAAATAAAGAGTCCAATTTCATACTTAATTTAAATAAACAATTGGTTCGAAAGGATCCAGTTTTGGATTTGAGTTATGAACGAATGGGAGATGCGGGTATCACATTTATTTGCCAATCAAAAAATCTGTCTCATGTAAGAGAACTTGATTTAAGCTGGAACAAAATTTCTGATCTGGGGCTACAAAAACTAGCAGACTGTAATTCCCTGAAAAGTTTGACTCATCTGATTTTGAACTCGAATGAAATTGCCGATGGTGGAGCTCAGAGTCTTAGTGCATCTAAAAATTTACCAAAATTAAAATATTTGGAATTAGCCTATAATCGTATCACTCAATTCGGAGCCCTGAGTCTTGTTAAATCTTTCCAACTACGAAACTTACATTTACTTGATTTGGAAATGAACTGTGTTGGGGAAAATAAATCTAATAATTTCCCTGATGGCACAGCAATTCCTGAACTAAAAATTTTGAACCTCAGAAAAAATCAAATAGGAGATGATGCCCTTATAAACTGGGCCCAGTCTGGTGGATTTGAAGGATTAGATCATTTGAACCTAGGCTGGAACAAAATATCGGATGAAGGGGCCAAGATTCTTGCAAATTCTCCTACATTAAAACCCTTACGCACCTTGATTCTGGATTCAAATCATATCGGCGATTCTGGCTCGTTAAGGCTGGCTCAGTCTAAAAACTTAACCAACCTGAAAAATCTCAATATGGCCGACAACAATTTTAAATCCAATGGAGAATCTGCATTATTAGATTTGCGCACGCGAAATTTAGTAGAAAAGATAACGGCTAATAAAAGCCTGAACCTAAATGTTCTGTATTTAAGAAACAAAGATATTAAAGCATTGTCTTTATACCAAAAATTGCAAGAGGTTATTTCTTTATCATTGCGTAATAATCTATTCAACCATCAAGGTTTGGGTGATTTAGCAACATCTCCTTTTGTTATAAATATAGAAAGCTTGAATCTGATGGACAATTCAATTGGAGATAAAGGGGTCTTTCTGCTAAGTGAGTCTAAGTCCATGACTAAACTTCAAGCGCTGAACCTGGAAAATACAGGAATATCCTCTACTGGAATATTGGCTCTATCTCAGTCGCCTTATTTGAAAAATCTACAGAAATTGAATGTAAATGGGAATTCAATTGATAAGAAAGGATTTCTGTTAATTGCCAAGTCTGAAAATTTTAAAAAATTGAAAGTTTTAAAAATTTCTGGAGTTTCAATGGGAGACGAGGGTTTTCAATCCATCATCAATTCTAATTCATTAAAGCAACTGGAAGAATTGGAGGTTGCAGGAAATTCTATTTCAAGAAAGGGTCTATTGAGGCTGGCAAAATCTACCCTACTCCCCCAACTGAAAAAGCTAGACCTTCGCAGGAACAGTCTTCTTGATGACGACCAATTATTCCTTTCCCAGTCCTCTGAGTTTGGCAACTTAAAATCAATACGGTTTTAATTGTCAACTTAAAGAATGCATCCGATAAACTGTTTACCTAGCGCTTTCTAATATAATCGCACGTTTACACGCTTCCTTATTGTCTCACCTTATAATTTAAAATGATTCTATCCGAAAACAAAAAGGCAGGCAGGGAATAGACCTAGGTTAGGCAGGCAGGTGGCAAATATCCTGTAAAGATACTTTGTTTTCAGACCTTCCATTTGAAGATCCGTTTTTCTGATTTGACTGGATATAGCGAAAAACTTTACCTTGATAATTAGTAATCACCACTTCCTCATTCGTATGCTCAATAACACTATTAGGTAGGAGTCTTACCTTACCTCCGCCTCCGGGAGCGTCAATCACAAAAAAGGGCACGGCCATGCCTGATGTATGCCCCATTAGGTCTTTAATTATATCGAGACCTTTTTGTACCGAGGTACGCAAATGGTCTGTTCCTTCTGTCATATCAGCCTGGTAGATATAATAGGGTTTAATGCGGTTCTTCAATAATTTTTGCATCAATTCCTTCATCGTTGCCGAGTCATCATTGACGCCTTTGAGTAATACTGTTTGGCTTCCTAAAGGAATCCCAATATCAGCCAACATGGCACACGCTTTCTCAACTTCAGGAGTTAATTCCAAGGGGTGATTGAAATGCATATTGAAATATAGTGGATGATATTTTTTCAAAATAGAACACAGGTTTTCTGTAATCCTTGCCGGAAGCGTGCCGGGAACGCGAGTACCGATGCGGAAGATCTCCAAATGCGGTATTGCTCTCAATTCACTGAAAATACGATCTAGTTCTTTATCAGGGACGAGAAGTGGGTCGCCTCCAGACATGATTACATCTCGAATTTCCGAATGGTTACGAATATACTCTATCCCTTGTCTTAAAGTTTCGCGGGTGACTATTCCAGGAAAACCAATTTTTCGTTTACGAGTACAAAATCGGCAAACAACGGGGCATTGATTATTGATCATCAATAATACGCGGTCTGGGTAACGATGAATCAGCTCTGGCACAGGCATATCGCCTTCTTCGTTAAGAGGGTCGGATATCAAACCCTCTTGAACAAAATCATCTAATTCTTCAATGGTTGGGACCACTTGTTTCCATAATGGATCATTAGAACTTTTGATTTGATCAAAAAAATAGGAATTGATTCGAATAGGGTAATTTTCACGAACCTCTTCCAGTTTTTCCCTGTATTCATCTGATTCGGGAATAAAAGGAAGGTCTTTAACTTTAACCGCACTCTGGCTGAGTTGTTTTTGCCATAATTCCATGAGTTACCTTCAGTATGTGGAAATCAAGAGTTAACAGGATAGGTCTTTTTCAGGTAATCGATAATTTCGTATTCGTCTGCCAAAATCTTATCACCATCAACTAAAACGGGAACGGTAGTTTGTCCTGAAACTTCATAAACCTCTTTACGCTCGGGATGCGACCAAGAAACATCTATTTTTTCATATTCAAGACCGATTTGCGCCAGCTTGTTTCTCACCATAGCGCAATAACCACAGCCATCAATATTATACAGCTTCATTTGAAGTCCTTAAAATATCTTTGTTGCACAAGGGACCATAATGGCATCTACCATGCCATGAATTTTCTTTTTATCCTGGGGACAAAGTGTAGCTAGAACCCCCCCCAATTGAGTCGATTCACCTAATACAAAATAATAGGGTGTTAATCTCACTCGGCTTGTCATTATTTCGATTTTATCCTTACCCGTATTCAAATACCGGGCTTCAACCTTTTTTCCTTTATAAAACTTTTGTAAAACCGAAGGTTGATCGGGAAAGTGCTGCAAACTTTTAGTCAAAGTTTGTTGCCAGATATCACTAGACACATCGTGTCCTACCACCACTCCTCGACTGCCCCACGATTGTGGGGAAAAACCTGAGGGCTTGATCACCATTTCCCTTTCTTTTTGCGTCATAGGGAATAACTCCTTCCAATCTCTCACTTGATTCCCCTTGACTTCAAGATTAGGGATCACCCCATGTGGCGGAAGGGGTCTGGAATCAAGAATCCAGGTTTCTGGAATTAGATGAGTTAGAGCAGTAAAAGTTTCAAAGCCCAGGGCTTTTTCCCAATCTGATCTTAAAGAAGGATGGGAAAATAGGGCAAAACTTAGCTTTTCTTCTAACCAGGGCTTGTAGGGAGGGGTGGTAGTCACCTGCCCCTTTTTATTCGCATAGAGAAGTAATTCTGATTTAGGGATATTTTTGAGATCAAATAACTCGAAAAAACGATATAAAACATCAACTCGAACCCATTTTCCGACGTCCATCACAAAAAGACCTTCGTCCCTAAAACTCACATCCTTAGGGTGAACCACATATACTCCCTTATCATTTAAAAGAGACGCTAGAAATTGCATCTCACTGAGGTAATCTTTAGCCTCATCGGAGACAACAATAGCAACATTGGGAGTGGGTTCTTTGGCGACCGATTCCGCCATTTTATAAAAAAGGAAAGGAATACCCGCTCCCGTAATTTTCCAGGAAGGGTCTTCATAAATAGACATGAGAGCAGCAGTCAACCCGAACCCTCCCGGAACCGAATCCAATTCTGTGACAACAAATCCTGTTTCGGTAGGTATAACATCGGGTCTTATTATTCCTGGCAATGCCTGGCGCATTCTTTTCATACGCCCGAACTCGATCAGTTCCTGAGGCTTTCCTGCATCAAGATATTTTGCAATCCAAGGATGAAAATTTCCTTTGACGCTATCTAAATAAAATCGATTAAGAACGGAATAAAACTTGAGAAGGTGTGGGCCGAGTTCATGAAAAAAAGTATTTTCTTCTTGAGAAAGAAAATAAGGTTCTGGAGAAACCCTCCAAGTATTCTCAGAATCGGAAAATAGTCCGGCCTGCTTCAGAGAGGCCTTTATATCCACACATGCTTTTTCGGGTTGAGCAATCATGAGTTTTTAGACTAAAAAATAAAATAGTAATTGTCAAATTTTCAACTTTAAATAAAAAGTTTAATGCCAGATGTTACAATACCATCTTTAATTCTAACGGAACGATAAATAAATATGTCTCATCAACTTCAAACTGGAATGACAATACCTGTTTTTCCGCTCCCAGCAACAGTATTCTATCCAGGAACACTTTTACCCCTACATATCTTCGAGCCACGATACCGAGCGATGACGGCCGATGCGCTGGAAGGAAAACGTATAATAGGGATGGTACTCCTGAAATCCAATTGGGAAAAAGATTATTTCGGAAAACCACAAATATTCCATACGGGTTGCGTTGGAAACATTGAGAAAGAGATCAAGCATCCCGACGGTAAATACAATTTTACATTGACGGGTCTTCGTCGGTTTCGCATTATTAGGGAGGAAGAGGGAAAACTCTATCGCCAAGCGAAAATAGAATTGTTGGAAGAAAAAAACGAGCAGGATTTCTTTGAAAATCAACCTAACGAGTGCCGGGAAAAACTCATTGAGAGTTTTCGTGAATTTATAAGATTCATCCCCGAAGGTAATTCAAACAAAAAAGAACCTGATTGGGATCTGGGCGCAAAACTCAGTGAGTTTGTTGACCGATTCGCCTACCAGCTCGATCTTTCTCTTGAACAAAAGCAAAGTTTTCTTGAGGAACAAGATGTCCTCAAACGCGTAGAATTTCTTCACTCGTTCCTAAAAATGAAAATCGATCTGGTCCATCTTTCAAAAATGCGTGCCACCCACGATCCCCGCTGGAACTAGACAAAAGACGCCCGGCAGAAATAAAACTCTGCATTTCTGCAATATCAATTCTCAATTTTCTGAGGGAATAATCAAACTCAAACAAGTAATACCTCCATCGGCTTTTTCGAATTCGCTCATTTCCAACTCAATAGTCTCAAAACCATATTGGCGAATTTTTTCGTTCACCTTTTGGAACCCGGTAGGCATAATTACTCGGTTTCCTAACGCTAGACAATTCGCAGAGTAGGAATCTCTTTCTTCCACTTCAATCCATTGAAAATTTTTAAAAGCGCTGGTCTCTACTCTTTCAGGATTTATGAGTAAAATATTATTTCCTAAATAACTGACTGCACTTTTCAGGTGCAATCCTTTAATAACGGGTATGGGAACCATCTTTTTACAAATCTGTTTGGATAAAAACTTAGCAGCCTTCGCATCCGTTCGGCTCGTTAAACCTATATAAACTGCTTCTGGAGTGCTTAGAATATCTCCTCCATCTAAATAGGGTTGCAGTTGTAGAAGTTTAAGGTGATCTTTTAGTATCTTTGCAACCGACTCCACTTCGTTTCGGCGGCTTTTTTCTTTCGTGGAACATAAGAATGCAGTCTCACCAAAAATAAAAGCGGTGTCTTCGACAAAAGTTGAGTCGGGAAGAGAATCTTCAGGGGGCAAGGAAAGGATTTTACCTCCTATTTGCTGTAACGTAGCCACATAATTCTGGTGCTGACTTAACGCTCTGAAATAATTGATTCCTTTTTTCTGAGGGTGATTGGAAATAGCTTGCGGAAAGCTGATTCCTGGCGGCCTCACCAATGCAGTGAAGGATTGCATGATTCTTCCTAAAGCGGACTCAGTCGATAGTAGGTGTGTTCATCAGCCGTGAGAAATAAAGCATTGGAAATAATTTTTTAGCCTTTCTAAAGGTCTTCATCATGGCTTTACTGGGTTTGAGCCCCTGAGCAATTTTGTCGGGTTTGGCCACGTACACAATCCCATTGATCATCAAGAAATCGTGGCGGTTGAAACGCATGACCTTTCGTTGATATTCATTCGGGTGATCAAAAATTTCATCCAATTTCGGCACGAATTTTTCATCCATCTCATAGAGTTCTCCGTGCATCATTCCAGAAGTATCAAGGGTTGGTTCGATATTCGCGTGGCCTAGGCCTTCTTGTCCGTCATTATCTTTAGGAATTTTATTGAACACTCGTGTCCAACCCGACAAGCTAACAGAAGACTTAGAAACATATTCCAGCCCACGTTCTTTAAATACTTCTTCATTGATCAATTCATCATAAGCAAAAAAATGTACAACATCTACCATGGTTTTGGACTCCAAGCCTTTATTATTTGATTTAATTCATATACATCCAACCACACAAAGGTTCACAAGCCTTGCTGGTGTTTGGGGATTATGATACTATCAGAAAATGTCCTGGATTTGCATTTTGTATCAAGATTTTTTTCAGGGACGACAATTCATGCGTCCCAATTAATTCATAAAAATAAATCCCTGCGGATAAATTAAAAGTTTTTATTTCATTTATTTAAGGAGTTATCTATGTCAGCCGGTAAAGTGGTTATCGTATCTGATGGCGAATTTGAACAAACGATTCTTAAATCAGAAATACCTGTCATGCTCGATTTTTGGGCCGAATGGTGCCAACCTTGTAAAATGCTTGCTCCCACTGTTGAAGAGCTTGCCGGAGAATTTGAGGGTCAACTTTTGGTTGGCAAGCTGAATGTAGACGATAACCCCAACACGGCCACCAATTATGGAATCCGTGGAATCCCAACCCTCTTATTTATAAAAGGTGGGCAGGTGGTACAACAATTGGTGGGCGTTAAGTCTAAAGCCGATATTAAAAAAGTAATAGAAGAAAACTTAGGATAAGGTTTAAACGTAATAATAAATAAAACCCCTTTCCCCGATGGGGAAAGGGGTTTTATTATAAGGTCCCGCAAACTCCTGACAAACCTTTGAACACTTAACCTACCTCGCTCATTCCCGTGGTAGTGTATCTATACCAAAAGACACGATTGTATTTTTTCCAGGTTCAAACTCTATGCAAGTAGCGACTAGCCATTAGTCTTTGAGAACCTTGTAGATGTAATATTGCTGGGAGATAGTCAGAATATTGTTCACAGTCCAATAAATGACAAGTCCCGCAGGAAATGAAATAAACAAAAAAGTAAACACGATAGGTAGAAACATCATAATTTTTTGTTGCATAGGATCACCAACAGAAGGTGTCATTTTTTGTTGCAGGAACATTGTAATACCCATGAGAACTGGCGTTACATAATAGGGGTCTTGCACCGAAAGATCGGTGATCCACCCTATGAACGGCGCCCCACGAAGTTCAATTGAGAAAAACAGCGCGTGGTACAGGGCAATGAACACAGGTATCTGCAAAAGCATAGGAAGACAACCACCTACAGGATTCACCTTGTGTTTTTTGTATAGTTCCAGTAATTCTTCATTCATCTTCTGGCGATCGTCTTTGTTCCTCTCCTGAATTACTTTCACGTAAGGCTGGATTTTTTGCATGCCTTTCATGGATTTAAAACTTTTATGCGTCAGCGGAAAGAACAATAGTTTGATAATCAGGGTCAAAAATATAATTGACCAACCATAGTTTTGGGTTAAACCATAAAAATAGGCTAGCACTTTTAAAAGCGGTTTAACAAGGAAGGCAAACTTGTTGCCAAACCATCCGTAATCGATCATCCGAACAAGGTGGTTGCCTTTCTTTTCCAGAGTTTCGAGTTCTTTGGTGCCGGCATAAAAAAGATGTGAGGCGGTGGCGGCCGATTGAACAGACTCATATTCCAACCCGATAAAAACCTGATCTTTTTCTTTAAATACTATTCCCGCCTTACTCCCTTGCAGTGGGATTAGAGCAGAACCGAAATATTTATTCTGGAAAGCAATCCACTTCAAATCACCCCGATGGTAAGCAGTAGTATTCAACTCTTCTGGTGGGTGTTCAATGCGCTCATTGTTGTTAAAAACGGTAGCACCGGAAAAAACAATGTAATCAGTTTGAGAGGAAATTTTTCCACCCATTCCTGGCCCCAAGATAATACTGTATTGAAGGTTTTTGGCCGCTAATGGGGAAGCTGTAATACGCGTCTTAACTTCAACCGCATAATCATTATAATGAAATTTAAATTCCCGGAAAACTTCCAGTCCCGACTCATGTTTTAGAGTAAGTATCAATACACCTTCAGGATTGGATTCATCCAGAACGATAGAAGATATTGAGGGTTCATAATAAGCATTTTGTAAAATAGAAGTGATTTCCGGATCGTCTGACTTTATAGATAAAGCACCGGTTAAATTATTAGGGTTATTGATCAGGTCGATGACATCACCATCATCATTTCTAAAACGCGGAAGGAGAATATGTTTTAGAACCCCGCCTTTATTACTAAAAATGTAATGAATTTCCCCGGCTTCAACCTGAATTTCTTTTTCATTTCCAGGAAACGGACTGGAAACAATTGCCGGCGTAACTGCCGGTTGAAAATCAGATTGTTGAGGAGAGGTCAATGGCGATGTATTTACGGCACTCTGGCCTGGAGAAGAAACAGAGGGTGACTTCGAAGATTTTGTTATATCCGTTTTTTTAATTCCCTGGGGTTCAAATTGTGCCATGAAAGCTCCCCAGCCTATGAAAACTGCCAATGATAAAACAAAGGCAAGTAGCAATCTTTTTTCCAAGTCAAATCTCCACTTAACTAATAAATATTTAGCTCAATACTACCTAAGCTTTAAAAATACTAAGACCCTAAATACAAAACTATTTTTTTAAAGGGTCTGACCCTCCTTCGTGATAGGGATGGCATTTAAAAATACGGGCAACAATCAGAACCACCGCCTTCACCAAAGAATAGTGTTGTAGTGCCTGAGCTGCATATTCCGAACAGCTGGGATAAAAACGACAGGCCGGCAGCAAAAAAGGTGATATCCGGCGTTGATATCCACGAACAAATTTTAGGAAAATTCGATTCAACATTGAGGACCTATTTCGGGCTGGAAAAGTCTAGGGTCGAGGAGTCACTTGATAGCCAGAAGGGCATTCGAGAGTTTTTCATCTATAACCTTGTAGGATTCGACAACCATTTCCTTTCCGGAAATAACAACAATGTCTGTTGCCGGAATCATCTGATGTTTCACCTGTCGAAATATTTCGCGAATAGCTCTTTTGACCCGGTTTCGTGCTACAGCATTACCAATTTTTTTTGATGCGATAATCCCCAGCCTTTTCCTATTCAAGCTATTTGGAAGTGAAAAGATAGTGCATAGTTTTCCAACGCGATTCCTTTTCCCTTCGGCAAGAACTTTTTCGAACTCGAGTCTTGTGGTAAGCCTTTCTAATTTACTAAACGACAAATCAGCCATTTTTCAGGCAGACAGGAGTTTTCTTCCTTTTCTCCTGCGATTAGCCAAAATACGTCTGCCACCTACTGTAGCACTTCGTTTTCGGAATCCGTGTACGCGTTTTCTCTTGATATTGCTGGGTTGAAACGTTCTTTTCATGAATCTTTCCTTCTTGAAATACGAAAAACCCGCCTCACCTCATCAAATCAGACAGTTAGTCATCCTTCATTATGAGGGAAATGCGGGAAGGTAGGCTGAATTATTTCACTGGCTACCGCTCTTGTCAAGCACTAAGCCACGACCTAAGACTAGAAATAGGTTAACTTCTGGAATTATCCCTTATGGTACCTTAAAGCTTTGAACTTTCAGGACCACCAACTTTGCCAACCTGCTAGGGGTCTAACTTTGTTTTCCTCGTTGGGAGGAAAATGTTATCATTCTAAAATCATGAAAACATTATTGATTTTTCCGGCACAGTGGTACCCAACGCAGCCTTATTTGAGCACTCCCTACTTAACTGCATTTTTGCAGAACAAAGGGTGGGAGGTATCTCAAAGGGATTTCAACATCGAGTCATACGACCACTTTTTATCTGCCCCCTTACTACGTCATGCAGAGGGATTGATGCGGAAACAGCAACAGGCTTTGAAAGCCCAAAACTCTCTTTCGATTAAGGAAAAGTCACATCTGGATGTCTTATCAACAGGACTCAAGTTTTCCGACCGTATCATTGACGGGGTAGGAGAAGCCAAGTCGGTGATGCGAACTCCGGAGCGTTTTTTCGATTTCGAGGCATACCAGCAGGCCGATATGGTCATTAAGTCAGCCTTGAAATTGGTATCCGATGCCTATGCTCCTGCAGTATTCAGTCTATCCACTTTTGAAAGCGGCACCCGAGCCGAGGAGTCCACTCGAAAAGCTCACGAAACCACACGCGACATCGCCACCAACCCTTTCATTAATTTGTATGAAAAAAACCTGCTCTCTACTGAAAACTGGCAGGAATATGATGTGGTTGGAATTTCTATAATAGGTATTTCGCAAATCATTCCCGGTCTCACGCTGGCAAGAATGCTAAAAGAGAAATATCCTCATCTACATATAACATTGGGCGGTCCTATTTTCAGTGTCAATGCAGGTCAGTTAATCGGCCACCCAGAATTTTTTGACGACTTTTGTCACAGTGTTGTCACCTTTGAAGGGGAAGAACCCATGCACCGTTTGCTTTCTACTTTGAAGGCAGGCGACTCCCTATACACCGTTCCTAATTTGCTACATCTTGACGGCAGAAAAGTGGTACAAAACAAGGAAAGGGTAGAACTCAGGTTCGAGGAATTGCCCAATCCGGTTTTTGATGGCCTTCCGATGGATAAATATCTATCTCCCTATCCCATCATACCTGTATTACAAAGTCGCGGTTGCTATTGGGGTAAATGTACCTTTTGTACACATAGTTTTGTGTATGGTCACCGTTACGGGAAACAAAAAACCCAGGCGATGGTGGACGAACTGGAAAACTTAATGAAAAAATATAACACAAAATATTTTACGTTTTCCGATGAAGCCGTTTCCCCGCATTCTTTAAATGACGTTTCGGAAGAAATGATTGAACGAGGAGTAGAAATCTGCTCTTTGGCTCTATTAAAATTTGAAAAGGTGATGGACGAAGAACTATTCGGAAAAATGAAAAAAGCTGGCTTCATCTTCTTAATGTTTGGTTTGGAAAGTGCAAACGATCGAGTCCTGGCCCTCATAGATAAAGGAACAACCCAGGCAGTGGAGCGCGATGTCTTAATGAAAAGCCATAAGGCTGGGATCTGGAACCATTCTTTCTTGTTTTTTGGATTTCCCACAGAAACAAGATCCGAAGCAAAGGAGACCATTGATTTCTTAAGAAATAATTTACAGTCGATCCATTCTTTTGGCCCCGGAGTTTTTCTTTTGAATCGGGATTCGAGCTGTTACCAATATCCTGAAAAATTTTCCATCGAAAAAATAATTGAAGATCCTGACCGCAACATCGCAATGAACCTGGATTTTGTTGCGAAAGAAGGCATGACGCGGGAGGAAGCGGCAGAGATGAACGACATTTGCATACATATGGCGGAAGAGTATTTCCAATCGCTAAAAGTCTGGGGTACGCTGCCACGCGAACATTTTCTGCTCTATATAGATAAATTTGGCAAAGAAGCATTGAACGGCAAACAACCTCCTGCTGAAGAAGAGGATAAGGTTCTTTGCCGAGCTTAGACCACTAAATGACAGGAAAATTTTGAAACTGAGCTGCCTATGAAAAACTTACTAATATTTCCACCCGACTGGTTACCCTCAGAACCTTATCTAAGTCTCCCATCTCTGGCATCTGTGTTGCGCCCCGCGGGTCACGAGGTCGTGCAAATGGATGTTAATGTGGAAATGTACGATTTATTTTTCAGTCGGCGTTTTCTTGAGCATGTGGCACAGCGTATTGCTCATGAAAAACAACACCTTCAGGAAGTTCAGGCAAAACGAGAACTGGATGAAGAAGAACAGGAATTATTAGATAAGTTGCTGACCTGCACGCTGGAACTTTTTGAACAATTGTCAAATGACGTTGAACGCGCCAAGAAAATTTTGCGCAGTCAGGCTTTTTACGATATCGATCAATTAGAGTGGGCCACCAACTGCCTACATCAAACGATGGGTTTGATCTCTCTTGGCTATTACCCAGCACAGATTTGTTTTCCACCCATCGAAACAGATATCGTTTACAAACCATTTATGTCGAGTGAAATTATTGAATCCCTCGATGATGATCAGATCAATATTTATCGCGATGTTTACGATATGCTGATCCGTCCGGTAATGGAGCGTGATCAACCGCAAATGGTAGGCATCTCGGTGGTACAGCAGAAACAGCTTATTCCGACCTTCACTTTCTGTAAAATGATCAAAGATGCCTTCCCTAAAACACATATCACATTGGGCGGCAACATTATTACCCGTATTCGCGACATGCTTCCGGGAATGGAAAATTTATGGG
>CAZMBO010000011.1:23311-35965 GCA_964564655.1 uncultured Nitrospina sp.
GGCAACATTATTACCCGTATTCGCGACATGCTTCCGGGAATGGAAAATTTATGGGAACTGTTCGACAGCGCCATCGTTTATGAAGGGGAGTCCGCTTACCTAAAATTGACAGAGGCAATTAAAAACGGTAATGATTTTTCAACCTTGCCTAACTTGATTTATAAAGACGAAAAAGGAGTTCATGTAAATAAAGAAGTCTTTGCCGAATCACTTGCGGAATTACCACCACCGGATTTTGATGGGCTGCCACTAGAAAAATATTTTGTGCCTCAACTGATTCTACCCTATCTAGCTACCCGTGGTTGTTACTGGGGACGTTGTACTTTCTGCGACCATTTTCAGGGTTATGTCGAAGGCTTCCGCACCAAACAAGTGGACCATATTGTTGAAGAAATCCATTTCCTTAAAGAAAAATACGGAACAAGGTTTTTTCATTTCACTGACGAATCTTATCCTCCAGCCCTGTTTCAAAAGCTATCGCGTCGTCTGATTGACGACAAGCTCGATATTACTTGGACAACGCATATGCGGTTCGAAGAATCTTTGCTTGAAGAACAGGTATGGAAAGATGCCGCGGAGTCGGGTTGTAAGTATCTTCATTTTGGTTATGAGTCGGGTAATCAACGCGTATTAAAACTCATGGATAAGGCCACCAAACTTGATGCTATTGAAACCAATTTGCGTATGTCTTCCGAAGCGGGGATTTGGAATCACTTAATGGGCTTCTTCGGGTTCCCCGGTGAAACCAGTGAGGAGGCAGACGACAGCAAAGCCTTTGTCGAAAAGAATAGCGCATATATACATTCTCTCGGCTTCATGACTTTTGTGTTGGGGAAATACAGTCCCATCGCCTTCGAACCGGAAAAATATGGGCTGACCTATTATAAAAATCCGGAATGGGATCTGGCGTTGGATTATTACTTTACCACCAAGGATGGACTCACCATCCAGGAAGCTCTTGATGTGTTCGATGAATTCGAACAAAACCACAACTCGAAATGGGATTTAAGAACCTGCGTCCGCGAATACATCTTCCTCTACATCGATAAATATGGATCTAACCATCTGCCACAACTGGAGATGACCGAAGAACAACGCCGCCAAATGCAACAACCCGCCATCGGCATGGTTTAAGGGACAGCGCCCTTCACAATAGGTCAGAACCCGAAAAGCGATACAAACTCAACTCTACAAAATTAAAAGAACGTTTTTATTTTCACTCGTAAACAACTACATTTTCATGTTCGTTGGGATCGTTACGGGAAACAATGGCCAACGCCGGTTCCGTGTCGCTCAGGTTGACTGGTTTGTGCGGCACTCCAGGGGGGATGAATACAAAATCCCCTTCCTCGTTTATCATAGATTCTTTCAGGTTTTCACCAAAGCGGGTTTCCACCCTTCCTTTAAGAAGGTAAATCGCTGTTTCAAAATCTTTGTGGTAATGAGCCCTGGGCGAACTGCCAGGTGGGATTACCGTTAGATTCATGGACAACCCTTTTGCCCCAGCCGTCTCTTGTGAAATACCAACGTAATAGGGGAGATTTTGTTTGGTAGCAATTGCTTCTTGGGGACGAACGGTTATAACTTTCCTTTTTAAATCCAGACTCATGATTCACCTCCTGTTGAGATGAAATTATACACCCGAATTTTACAAGGTAACCGTTAGATCTCTATATAAAAACCGTCGTCATGTGTGGCGACTTTGTAGATGGGGGTGGTATCTGAATGGTTCCACTTACAGTAGCCTTTTCTAATATTCCAGCCGCATTCCTCTTTACTGCAGAAGGCGAACATCCCTTTTAAAACTCCTTTTGCTAAACTTCCCTCGCAACTTTTGCATTTGTCGGAGATGCAATAATATTTTCCTTCAACATTATAAAACGCCAGAACATACTTCCATTCTGTATAAGGATGTTCGAGATCGATCTGTCTTCCGGTTCCTTCTTCAGGTGCTTCGTCGAGTTCTAAAATCTTTACATTAGACATAGGGCCTAATCCTCTGGTAGGTATGGGCCATACCGGTCGCGGTAATATTTTTCAAGGTCCCAGCGAAACTTGCCTTTTAGGTGGGGTAGTTCTTCGCCTACTTTATGGTCGAAAGCAACATATTCCTCTGACTTTTTCTGAACATCTTCGTTTCTTTTTACATTAGGATCGAGATAAGAGTCTCCCAAGGAGGATGTGCCCACAATGAGTTTTTGTCCTCTTTTAATCCATCGGCCCAGCATGAGCCTTTCTTCATCTGTTCCAGGATCTATTGCCATAATTACTTTTTAATTTTTGTTGAAAAAACCTCAACCTAAAAAGGAACACACCCCTTATTCGCTGAAAAAACCCTAGCCGGTTCCTACTGAGCGTAGCTCAGGTTGCATTGTTGAGGGACAATAAGGTAGCATATATACTTATCCAATTTCAATTTTGTCGTTAACCCCTTTTAATTAAGAGAAGTAGAGGAGTAATATGTCACCGGAACAACAATCAGAAAAAACTGCGGAAGAACACTTTAAGGACGGCTTGGCTTTTAGCAAGCTGGGTGATGACCGTAGAACTTTTGAATCTTATAAAAAAGCTATTGATCTAGATCCCGACCATTTTCTTGCACATTTTAACATTGGTATTCGCTACGGTAAGCTTCGGATGAATCTAGAAGCTTCTAAATCTTTTCGCGAAGCACTTCGTATAAAACCTGAAGCTCCGATGGTCCATTATAGCTTAGCAGTGGTGAGCAACCTCATCGGCGAAATGGATGAAGCCTTCAAACATTATAAAGAAGCCATTCGAATCAATCCCGATTTTGGAAGAGCCCATAGCAACATTGCAATGTTGTATTACGGAATCAAATCTGGAAAAGAAACGATGCATCATCTGGCTAAGGCTGCCGGCATCTTTAAGGAAACGGGTGAAGATTTTATGGAAAAAAATGCTCGTGACCTGCTGCAGGAATGTGGTAAGGAATTTGGCCTGACTCCTGAAGATTGCCAAACATTATAATTTTCTTACTTCATGGAATTTGATGTTGCAGTTTTAGGCGGTGGTTCGGCAGGATACGCCGCCGCTTCTTCTGCCCAATCCCACGGTGCAAAAGTGGCTATTGTAGATCCTGGCCCTTTGGGCGGACTCTGCATTCTCCGTGGGTGTATGCCTACAAAAACCATTCTCCGATCATCAGACATCATAGCTTTAATGCGTCGTGCCCAAGAGTTCGGTTTACTTCCTGTTAAAGCCAGTGCTGATCTCGCTGCTATCAACGATCGAAAAAATCAGTTGATAAGAGAATTTACTGATTACCGTGTCGAACAGTTGAAAAACCCGCGTTTCACTCTCATCCAAGAAAAAGCCGAATTTATTTCCCCAAGTGAAGTACAAGTTGGGAAAAGTATACTTAAAGCAAAATCATTTATTATCGCCACGGGTTCTGTTATTACCGAATATCCTATCCCCGGATTAAAAGAAACCGGGTATGTCACCAGCGATGAAGTTTTAACAATGCGGAAGACACCTGAGTCCATCATTGTTATAGGGGCTGGCGCTGTTGCCGTTGAATTGGCACAATTTTTTCTTCGTATTGGTACAAAAGTGACTTTGATACAGAGAAGCCACCACATCTTATCTCAGAGCGATGAAGATCTAGCACTTCCCGTAGAAGCTCGTTTTCGCGAAGAGAACATGAATCTTTATACCGGAACAAAAATAATTAAAGCCTCCAAAGAAAATGACCGCTCCACGATCTATTTCGAGCATGAAGGAAAAGAAAAACGTGTCGAAGCAGAAACGATTCTTCAAGCATTAGGAAGAAGGCCGAATATTGATGGAATCAATCTGCAAGCCGCAGGGGTGGCAACAGATAAAGGGCGTGTAACAGTTGATTCCGAAATGCGAACCAGTCAAAAAAATATTTTTGCCGTGGGCGATGTAAATGGAATTCACGAGGTAGTTCATATCGCTATTCAGCAAGGGGAAATAGCCGGATTCAACGCATGTTCTCCTGATAATTCGAAAGAGGTAGATAACCGTTTAAAAGCATCGGTTGTTTTTACAGATCCAGCAGTAGCTAGTGTCGGTTTGAGCGAAAAAGAATGCAAAGCTACAAACGTTGATTACCTCGTAGCATCATATCCCTTCAGCGACCACGGTAAATCCATATGTCTCGGCGAAACATACGGGCATGTAAAAATTTTATGCACTCCTACTACCGGTGAAGTTCTAGGAGGGCATATCGTTGGACCAGAGGCGGGTGAATTAATTCACGAGATAATCACTCTCATGCATTTCCACGGCACTGTATACGACTTAATAAATATCCCGCATTATCACCCTACCCTTGCGGAGATCCTGACCTATCCCGCAGAAGAGCTGGTTGAACGATTGTCTGGCAAGTAAGAGAATTTATATTTCTCCCAGCTTATCTACCAACCGGTCCATTTCTTCTTTACTGTTTAACTCTGTGGTACAAAGCAAGAGGCAGTTCTTTAATTCTGGATAATGCTGTTCTAGGGGATAACCTCCAATGATTTGATCCTGCTTCAAGATTTGCAAAACTTCTTCGGCCGGTCGTGGACATTTGAGAACGAATTCGTTAAAGGAATGGGTTTCAAATTTAATTCCAAATCCAGAAATATTAGCCAATCGACCTTTCAGATAGTGCGCTTTTCTAACATTGAGTGTCGCCATTTCGTGCATACCTTGTTTGCCGAGAGTCGATAAAAAAATAGTGGCGGCCAGCGCACAAAGCCCCTGATTAGTACATATATTGGAGGTTGCCCGTTCGCGGCGAATATGTTGTTCACGAGTGGACAACGTAAGCACAAAGGCCCGCTTACCATTTTGGTCTTGAGTTTCTCCGGCGAGTCTTCCTGGCATTTGACGGAGATATTTCTCGCGCGTGGCAAAAAATCCTACATAAGGACCACCAAATGAAACTGGTAACCCAAAAGATTGTCCTTCTCCTACCACAATATCAGCTCCTCGTTCTCCCGGTGGTTTTAAGATACCCAAAGATATTGCTTCTGCAACGGCTACAATCAGCAAGGTTCCATTTTTAGAGAGCGATTCAGCCAACGAGACGTATTTTTCCACAGTTCCAAAAAAGTTGGGGGATTGAATAACAACAGCTGCTGTATTTTCTGTCAGGTTTTTTAAAATGAATTCGAGGTCAGTACCCCCTTCCGCCGTGTAAGGGACCTCCTTCAAATCAAATTTGCTTCCTCGGGTATAAGTTTCAACAACACTGCGATACTCTGGATGTATAGCACTCGATACTAAAAACTCATTTCGTCTATTGATCCGGTTTGCCATTATCACCGCTTCGGCCAATGCAGAAGCCCCGTCATACATGGAAGCATTGGCAATTTCCATTCCAGTAAGCAGACAGACCATGGTTTGAAATTCAAAAATGGCCTGCAAAGTTCCTTGACTGACTTCTGGTTGGTAAGGGGTGTAACTGGTTGCAAATTCTCCACGCGAAATCAAATGGTCGATCAATATCGGGGAAAAATGGCGATAAGCCCCAGCACCCAGAAAAATGGATTTATCTTCAGAGGTAGTATTTCTTTTTTGCAATCCCTTTAAATATTCCGTTAATTCACTTTCTGGAAGACTGGCAGGCAAAGCCAGTAACTCATTGTTCAGTCGTAAAGACTCAGGGATGCTATCGAACAATTCATCAATATTTTTCACACCAATCTCGGCGAGCATTTGTTTGATATCTTGTTCGGTATGAGGGATATATCGCATTTTTTGAGAAACCAGAAAGTTTGTTAAGGGTAACTATCCTTGCTCCTTATTACACTGCTCAATATATTCTTCAGGACTCATTAACTTTTCCAGTTCATTGTCATCTACAAACTCTATTTCAATGATCCACCCATTTCCGTAAGGCTCACCGTTTACTTGCTCAGGATGGATCTCTAGATCCTTATTTACGGCGGTAACAGTACCGCTGATGGGAGCATAAAGATCAGAAACCGTTTTAACAGATTCCACAACCCCAAAAGGGTTTTCCTGTTCTATCAAAGTTCCAACCTCTGGCAATTCGACAAAAACAATGTCTCCCAGTTGGTCTTGTGCGAAGTGAGTGATACCAACAGTTGCATTTGTTCCATCCACACGTATCCATTCATGTTCTTGCGTATAGAGAAGATTTTCAGGGACCTCCATGATTCCTCCAGAAAATTAACAGTTTGTTTTTTTAACACGGCTTGGCAAGAAAGGCAGCTTGACGACCTCAGCAGGCACTTTCTGCTTTCTGATTTCCACATCCAGTTTGGTTCCGGGTTTTGTATATTCTGTGGATACATAACATAAACCGATCCCCGCATTCAAGGAAGGAGAAAATGTTCCGCTTGTCAACTCTCCAATTAGTGATCCTTCATTTAGAACCCGATAATGAGGACGCGGCACCCCGCGGTCGAGGAGTCGAATGCCTACTAGCCTTCGAGAAAGACCTGCATCTTTTTGTTTTTTAAGTGCTGCCTTACCCAAAAAATCATTTTTTTGTAATTTGATGACCCACCCTAAACCAGCTTCTAAAGGATTACAATTTTCGTTGAGTTCGTTGCCGTATAGGGCGTAACCCATCTCCATTCTAAGGGTATCTCTTGCACCCAGGCCAATGGGTTGTAGGTTGAATGGCTTCCCTTCTTCGATGAGAGATTTATATAGCGACTTAGCATCTTTTGAGTCGATATATATTTCAAAACCATCTTCTCCTGTATAGCCGGTACGAGCAATAATACATTCAAAGTTGTAGATTTTTGCTTTTCTAAAATGGTAGTATTCAATCTCGCCCAACGAGGTGTCGCATAGTTTTTGAATAAGTGCCTCAGAATGTTTCCCCTGTACCGCCAGTTGTGCTGTCTCCTGGCTCGTGTTTTTTACCGAAACATTAAAATTGCTGGCATTTTTGAGAATCCATTGAAAATCCTTATCCGAGTTAGATGCGTTTACACAAAAAAAATAGTGATCATCTGAAAAACGGTGGACCAATAAATCATCCACCACACCCCCGGTCTCCAAGCACATCAAAGTATACAAAGCTTGATTATTTTGCATAGTTTCAATATCATTTGTTACTAGATATTGGATGAGTTGTTTTGCTTCAGGACCGGTGATTTCAATTTCGCCCATATGACTAACATCAAAAATACCTACTCTATCCCGAACGCATTGATGCTCTTGAATCACTCCTTTAAATTGAATAGGCATATGCCAGCCAGCAAAAGGAACCAGCTTGCCCCCAAGTTCCTTATGCATTGAGTAAAGAGGAGTGGTTTTTAGATTTGAATCATTTGCCATAGGTAGACATCAGGTATTTTAATTAATGAAAAGCGAACCATTTGTATAACCAATTTACTGGAAACGCGCAAGAAATTATAAATAGTAAGAAGGGAAGTGGTAAACTGGAGTTATGAGTTCATCAAACGAACATAAAAAATATGATGTGATTCTGGTAGCGGGCGAAGGAAAGTCCAGTTATAAAGTTTATCACCAGAACAAGGCATTTCTGACCCTGCAGGGGAAATGCGTCATTCTTTATGTAATTCAAGCCTTACAACAAGTCAAATCGATTGGTGATATCTATATTGTTGGATTGAAAGACAAACTCGAGCAGGTTCTACATTCGAGCCGAATTGACCGTGAATTTCCCAAACGCATTCATGTTGTCGAACAAAAAGCCAATTTGTATGAAAACGTCTGGCAGACATTTTTACAATCTCAACAGGTAGAGGATACAAATACGACTCCACACCGCGATAAATCTGTCCTTATTGTGCCTTGTGATGCTCCACTGATCACTCCGCATGAAATTGAATATTTTATTTCCAATGCAGATATGAATCGTTACGATCATGTTCTCGGGCTGGTATCGCGAGAAAAACTAAGACATTTTTACCCCCAGGAAGGCAAGCCCGGAATCAAAATGGCCTATTTACATATCAATGAAGATAGTTTCCGCATTAATAACTTGCATCTAGTCAAGCCTTTGCGCATTGAGAATCGAGAATATATCCAAAAAATGTACCAGTATCGTTATCAGAGAAACTTCAAAAACCTAGTGTTATTTAGTTTGTCCGTATTTGGAAAAGATAAAACAAAGCACTATAAAAATTACATTGGACTGCAGCTATGCTTGTTTTTCGGCGGACTGGGCCTTGAGTTCATGGTAAATTATTTTAGAAAGTTTAACCCTAAAAAGGAATTGGAAGAAACAATATCTACTATAATGAATACTCGGTTTTCGGCCCTTGAAGTACCTTTTCCAGGAGCCGCTCTAGATATTGATAATGCAAAAGATTATGAGGCAATGAAAATCCGATTTGATGAATGGCAGAAATTTTTAAGGACGACACCCCTTACCAAAGTTGAAAAATACAGAGAGACATTTTTCCCTTCCCGTAAAGTGGCACGCACTTCTTCCATGAGCTAATAAGAAGTATTTATTACTTAAATACTTCCAGGATTAAACCATCTCCTGTCTAATTTTTCCGGAAGCTTTAACTGATTGTTTAAGTTTTGTAAATGTTTAAAAAACTATGGAACAAAATAAATTAAGAAATTTTTCCATCATTGCCCATATTGATCATGGTAAATCTACGCTTGCAGACAAATTGATTCTTGCCACTTCTGCGCTTTCCCAGAGAGAAATGAAAGATCAGGTTCTGGACAATATGGATCTCGAACGTGAACGTGGGATTACCATTAAAGCGCAAACGGTTTGTTTGAAGCATACTTCCAAGAAGGAAGGTGACTTTATATTCAATATGATTGACACGCCAGGTCATGTAGATTTCACATACGAAGTATCACGCAGTCTTGCTGCGTGTGAAGGTGTATTGCTGGTCGTTGATGCAACTCAAGGTATTCAAGCACAAACAATTGCTAATCTCAATTTAGCTATGCAGCATGATCTGGCTGTGGTTCCTGTCATTAATAAAATTGACCTCCCCAGTGCAAACCCAGATTTCATTAAAGAACAACTAGAAGACATATTGCAGATCGAGTCAGACAATGCTGTTCTGGTAAGCGCTAAAGAAGGAATAGGTATCGATGAACTGATAGAATCGATAACAAAATTAATTCCACCCCCCGAAGGCAATGAGCATGGAACACTGCAAGCCTTACTATTCGATGCCTGGTACGATTCTTTTCGCGGTGTCATTGTCCTAATTAAAGTTCAACATGGAATACTCAAGGTGGGCGATGAAATAACCATGATGGCCACAGGAAATAAATTTATAGTGGAAGAACTCGGTACCTTTAATCCCAAACAGGAGCCCAAGTCTACCTTGCAAGCGGGAGAAGTGGGTTACTTGATAGCGGGAATCAAACAACTGGACCAAACTAAAGTTGGTGATACCATCACACATGCTAAATCTCCTGCTGAAAATCCCTTACCTGGCTATAAAGAAGTAAAACCCATGGTGTTCAGTGGGCTCTATCCCATTAGTGGCGATGACTATGAAAACCTGCGTGACTCTCTTAAAAAATTAACCCTGAACGATGCTTCATTCTCTTATGAAGCAGAAACATCGACTGCGCTGGGGTTTGGTTTTCGTTGTGGGTTCCTCGGATTGTTGCATATGGAAATCATTCGAGAACGAATTGAGCGAGAATATAAAGTTGATCTCCTCACTACCGCACCTACGGTTATTTATAAGGTGATTACCACCGATGGCAAAACCATAATGATCGACAACCCAACCAAACTAAAAGAACAGAAGAACATCGACCACCTTGAAGAACCTTATGTTATGGGAACCATTATTGTACCGGAAGAATATATTGGCGTTATCATGGCTCTGGTGAGAGACCGACGCGGCATTCAGAAAAAAATGGAATACCTTAACCCAGAAACCATCCTGTTGGAATACGAATTACCCTTCAATGAAATCGTGCTGGACTTTTATGACAAACTAAAGTCGTCTACCAAAGGTTACGCCTCGTTTGATTACGAATTTATAGATTTCAGGACATCCAGTCTGGTAAAGTTGGACGTTCTTTTGAACGGGGAACTGGTGGATGCTTTGTCTTTAATAGCACATAAAGATAAGGTGTATTACCAAGGCCGCGACTTAGCCAAAAAGCTCAAACAGCAGATTCCCCGGCAAATGTTTGAGGTCGCCATCCAAGCTACGATTGGTAGTAAGGTCATTGCACGTGAAACCGTAAAGGCGTTACGAAAAAATGTTCTGGCAAAATGTTACGGAGGGGATATTACCCGCAAACGCAAATTGCTTGAAAAACAAAAAGAGGGAAAGAAAAAAATGAAACAGATTGGAAGTGTAGAAATCCCCCAAGAAGCTTTTTTGGCTGTGTTGAGGACAGATGACAAATAACACTTTAGAAAACACAAATAGCCGAACAGCAAAAAGAAAAAGTGTTGCGCGAGAGTATACCGAAGCAATTTTGATTGCCCTTCTTCTTGCTCTTTTTATTCGCACGTTTTTCGTTCAGGCCTTTAAAATTCCCTCGGGTTCTATGAAGGAGACTCTTCTTATAGGCGACCATATTCTTGTCTCAAAATTTGCCTACGGGACACATATCCCTAATGAAATTCCATTTCTAAATATCAAACTATTCGATGACATAATCTTTTTCCCAAAACAACCTGAGCGGGGCGATATCATCGTCTTTAAATATCCTAAAGATGAGAAGCGTGATTTTATTAAGAGAGTGATTGGCGTTCCGGGTGATTTATTGGAAGTGCGTCACCAAAAAGTTTTTATCAACGGTAAGCCCTATGAAGACCGTCACGCAAGACATACCGAATCACCTTCTGATAGCTCGCTGGTGCCACGAGATGATTTTGGTCCAGTACTAGTTCCCGATAACCATTTATTTATGATGGGGGATAACCGAGAGAACAGCCAGGACAGTCGCTATTGGGGTTTTCTCGATATAAATAAGGTGCGCGGAAAAGCTTTGATGATCTACTGGTCCTGGAACCAGTTGGAAAGCTGGGTGCGCTTTGACCGCTTTGGAAAAATACTAGAATAAAGTATCCCTACAGATGGACTCCTTTTTCTTCGAACGCAAATCAAAACTTCATACCCTTCTAAAAAAATCCAAAGCAACGATACTGGATTTTGATGGATTGCTCGCGGATTCGGAACCCTATCATTACAAAGCTTATAATGAGGTGTTTGAAAGATATGGTCACACCCTAAATAAAGCAGAATATTGGATAGAATGGACCTCCAAGGGTAAAGGGATTGCAGGAGAAATCGAACGCCACAACTTAAAGCTGGATGTGAACCCGATAGATATTCGTAAACAGAAATTTGAAGTCTACACCCGATTTTGTGAAAGTGGGGAAATCAAACTATTTCCAGAAGCTGTTCGTCTGATTGAACAGTTATCTTCGAATCTCAGGCTGGCAATTGCTTCCGGTTCCTGGGCAACAGATATTCGACACATTTTGCGAAATGCTGGTGCACTGGACTTGATTCCCGTCATACTCGGCAAAGAATCCGCTAAACGGGAAAAACCTTTTCCCGATATTTTTCTGAATGCTGCAGAAAAATTGGGTTATGCACCCGCAGAATGTTTTGTTTTGGAAGATGCTTTGAAAGGATTGAATGCGGCAAACGATGCAGGCATGCCCTGTGTTATTATAAAAAACGACTTGAACCGAAATATTGATTTCAATGGTGCAGAAATAGTTTTCCCCAGCCTGACAGATTTTGTTTCTGCGTTGTCGAGTTAAGATTAATTTTGGGAATCGCTAACTATTTCCAATTCTTTTCTAAATCCCTTAAAAATATTTTGAATAGGCGGGATGAGTTTTTCTTTTAACTCCTCTGGAATCCAATTAATTTTTTCGACCGGCCAAGTTTCGATAGCCTTAATGTCGAGACCTTGTTTCTTAAATGGCCCTCCTAAGCTCTCCTCAAAACCATAAATCAGGGCATTATTAAAAACCATCTGGTAATGCTCGTTTATTTTCTCAGGATCATGGAGACCTTCCATAAATGCTTGCATCATCCTCTCAATAATAGGGGCCGCGTGTTCTCGAAAGTCTTTACTACAGGCATTTTCAATAGTACGATAAATGATGATAATATCTTGCAAAAGATATTTAATATCCTTTGGATCTTTCTTTACAGGCCCTTTTTTTAAATTAAAAAAAGGTTTGTATTCCTTAATAATTCTTACCACATCGCTGATTATCGATTCTTCCCAAGGAACCTTGTTCCAGACAAAAAATGTTCTTAACCATCGAACTCTTTCCGTTGCATCCTCCATATGCATGGTCAGACTGGGTTTTGACTTATTACTATGGGGTAACGTACCGCCCCACATTTTCAAGTCAAGTTCAATTTGGTATGGAGCAAAAGCCTCCTTATAAACGTCGGCATAAATCGCAACCAGTTTTTCCATATTCTCTTGTTTATCCAACGAACTGTTCTGCGGCAAGTTCACTATAGAGTAGAGTCTCCATATTCGGCGACGCGATAATCCATTGGGCTTGGCGATTAAATAAGTGCCCCCCCAGATCCCTGATGTAAACGAAAGGTCAAGCCCGTAGATTCCTTTTAGGCGACTGGAAACCTCTATAGCAATATTTTGGTATAACTCGTTTATGTAATAGAGGTTAATCAGGTGATTTTCAGAAAAGACCGGGCCCGAAGCTTTGGGTAAATTTGTCATGAAATA